>JAEZBA010000706.1 GCA_023430245.1 Pseudomonadota bacterium | reverse complement strand
GTGGTGACCCGCGCAGGACGACGCGCGGGCTCAGGCCGCGCTTTTCTTCTTCTGGGTCCGCTTCAGCGGGAAAGCCGGGCTGTCATAAAGCGCGCGCATCTCGGCTTCGGTGTAGCGCGACTCGTTGACCTCGAGCGTGGCGCCAAGCAGCGCCGTGCCCGGCATCTCTTCGACCGCGAAACGTACGGCTTCGGCGGCGGTGTTGAAGCGCTTGTAGCTGAACGGCCCGCGCACGCGGCGGCTGCGGCTCGGATACAGCTCCGCCGGCGCCTTGAAATCGAATCCGGAAAGGTCACGGACCTGCGCCTGCCACCGGGCACGATTGATGGACTGGGGCTCATTCGCCATTGGCTTTACTCCTGTCGCTTTTAATAGCATCGCAGCGACGGATGCGGCGCTGGCGAGACATCATCGAAATTGGGCGCACTGCTGGACCGCGCGCCGGGAGCTCATCGGCTCCGACCGACGCTCCCTAAATAGGGCTTTGACCGTCTAATTGCCAGAGACGACCACGCCGCTCCACCCATGCTTGCAGGGAAGGTCTGTGCTAAGTCACTGATTTAAAAATATTTTCTCAAATATATTGCAGCGCAGCAAAAATTATTGACATGAGAAACAATTTGCTTTAGGTTTCAAATAATTTCAGGCGCGGCAGCACGCTCGGATTTCGAGCCAGAAGGGCAAAGCCGGCGCCGTTTCCAAAGCTCCGGAGCAAGTCCATCCATGTCCGACCATCCGATGCGCGGCTTTGCCCGCGCATTCTGCGACGCGCTTGCCGCGCGGGAGCCCGCTCGCATCGCACCGCTGATCCACGACGACATCGACTGGACCATATTCGGTCCTGTGGATCTCCTGCCGTTCTTCGGCCAGCGCAAAGGCAAGGCCGCCGTCCTGTCGATGCTTGGCCGGATCGCCGAAAACCTGCAATTGCGCGGCTGCGACATGGAACGCGCGCTCACCGACGGCGATCATGCCGCGAGCATGATGCGGGTCACCGCGCGCGATCTGCGCTCCGGCCGCACGCTCAGCCTGCGCCTCGCATTATTCGCACAATTTTCCGGCAACAAGCTGACGGCGCTGCGCGCGGTCTTCGATACCTTCGATGCGGCCGAACAGGCGCTCGGCCGTCATATCGACCTGTCGGCAGCCGCCTGAAGCGGGCTCCGGCCGGTGCGCCATTGCGGCTCTTTCGCAAGTTACGCATAATTCGCCGCGGCATCGGGTGAATGCGGAACAGCGGTCGCGCGCTCAACGGCGGCGATGGGGCGGGGGAAGTAAATTATGAGGCTCACGACGGCGGCGGCCACGGCTGTTGTTGCGACAATCGCGCTCATCTCGAATGCCGCGCCGCTGCACGCACAAGCGACGGACGCAAAGCCTGCAGACGCGAAGCCCGCCGAGATGGAGACGCTCGCCGATAAGGAAGTGCCGGCCGCGGTCGCGTCGCGAATGAAGTGCAAGTTGCCGTCCGGCCCGACGACACGACGGCCCTTTTCCGGCGGCTTTGTTTTCATCCAGTCCTGTACCGACGGCGCCGAGCCACTCGTCCGCGTCGTATTCGCAACCACGCGCGACGGCGCGGATGCACGCATCCTCCAATTTCACCGACCTGAGGGGCGGCGCATGTCCGCGCTTGCGACGGTCTCGTTCCTGCCTGCCGACAACGAGATTGCCGGCACCACCGGGCGCCTGACGCGCTTGATCTGCCGCGCCGAAGGGCGCTGGCGGATGGAAGGCAAGCAGCCCGCGCCCGGTCTGGTATACTGGCGCCAGACCCGCGATTGCGAAGGCAAGACCGGCTGGCGGACCGTCACCGGCCGCGCGCGGTAGCGACGGACCTTTCGCGGTATTTATCGCCAAATTTGCCGCATTGGGACCGCGGGTCCGCCATCTTGGCGCGCGGCTGATGCCTCCTTGGCATGCGGCTATCACTCCTTCCTGGGGACTGCACGGCGGGGGTCCGCGTGCACTTGGAACGGAGTATTCAACATGACGGCCATCAAGCGTCTGGGTGATGTCGATCGCCAGGCCTCCAACGAGTTCGAAGGCGAAATTCGCGAATTCATCCGCCGCGACGTGTCCGCCCGGCGTCCCGGCAGTGCCGAGCCGGCCGCGACCGCGCAGGCTGAATCCGACAATCTCAATTCCCTGATCGAGCGGGTCTCCGGCGCCACCGTCGGCGAGATCGACCGGCTGATTACCGAGTTGCAGACCATCCGCTCTTTGCTGCAGAGCGAGGGCGAAAGGGTCCGCCGCGAGATCACCGGTTATGCGGGCCTCAGCCAATCGGCGGTCGCGACCATGAAGGTGATCAACGACACCCTCTCGCAGTTGCGGCCCGGCGCGCTGGCCAGCACCGCCCGCAAGGACTGAACGGAAGCGTCAGAAGCCGATACCGATTCCGAAGCCGCCGCGGCCGCCGATCCCGATCGAGACCGGCGGACCTGCGGGGCGGCCGCCGCCGCCGAAAATCTCCCGGTCGGTGGGCGGCCGGATGCGTTCCGGACGCACGGCCTCGCGTTGCAGAGGTGCCCGGCGAACCGGTGGCTCGGCCTGTCGCTGACGCTCCGGCGGACGTTTGGCCTGCTGCTTAGCCGGCGGCTTGGGGGCCGCCGGAATGGCGATGCAGCGATCGCCTGACACCTGCTGTCCGCGGCCGCAGGTGAGCGGACAGATCCGGCCGCGCTGCACCCGCACCGCTTCCAGTGCGCTGACCGTCGCGTCGCGGGTATCGAGGTCCATGCCGGCCCGCTGATTGAACTGATCAAGAGCGGACCGCGATTTCGCCGACCAATTTCCGTCGGTCGCGCCGGGGTCACAGCCGACACGTTTCAATTGCACCTGAAGGTCGCGTGCGATCGCGCGCATGTCGATCCGCGGCTCCTGTACGCGGGTATCGGGGGCCGGGAGAACCGCGACCTGCGTCGGAGCCTGGCTAGCTGGCGGCTGCGCGACCGGCGCCGGTGCCTCCTGCTGCGGCAGGAGCTTGTCGCGCTGCTGGCGCGCCAGCGAAGCGTAGAATCCGGACGGATGGACCGCGAGAAAAGACTCCCATGCATCGATTGTCCCGACACGCTCGGCGAGCTCATAATCTCGCTGCGGATCGGCGGCGGACTCCGCAACCTGCGGACTGGGCAACACCGAGATCTGACGGGTCGGCTCCTGCGGCTTGCTCGACCCGGACACCAGCGCGAGCTCGGCTCCACCAAGAGATCCGGCGACAAACGGCTCCTGCCGGCTGCCGGTCGCGCGCATCACGTCGTCGCGCACGTGGCCGAGCGCAATCCGTATGTCCCGCCCCGGCACGGCAAGGTTTTTCACCAGCGCGGCAGCGAACGGGCTGTTGTCGCCCTGCCCGTCCTCGGCGGTCGCCCCGGGCTTGGTGGCGAACGCGACCAGCGTATCGGTGGTGACCGGTTCGACCTTGGCGAGTCCGCCGCTCACATTGCGGGTCGCAACGCTCCGCTGCATCGTGCGCACGAACGGGTTGTCGCGGCAGGCATCGAGAATGACGAGCCGCAGCCGCCGCGCCGGTTCGATGGCGCGCATCATGCGGTCGAGCGAAAGCGCTTCGTCTTCGACATCGAAATCGCTTACCAGCTTTGCATCGACCGGCAGAAGATAATTGGTGCCGTTCACCTCGATGCCGTGGCCGGCGAAATAGATCACGGCAATGTCGGCGTCGCGTGCGGCCGCGTTGAACTCGCGAGCGACCCGTTTGAATTCGAGATTGCCGAGGTCGTGCCTGGTCTCGACGACGTCGAACCCGGCATTACGGAACAGGCCGGCCACCGCATTGGCATCGCGTGCAGGATTGGCGAGCTGGCTGGCGTTCTGGTAGGCGCCGTTGCCGATCACCAGTGCGACGCGCTTCTCGGCGCTCGCCGCCGAGACCCCAATTGTCACGGCAGCCCAAAGGGCGCAGAAGAACGTCACCAGCCGACTCATCGCGCACCATGCAACCGAATGCTTTAGCCGATGCTAGCAGCGTCGGCGCGCCGGTCCAAGCCGTGCGGCCACGTCCCCGTCGCGGTTCACGCGGGTGTGTTCGGCCACGCCGGGTGCGTGGCCACGGATCGACATCCGACTCTTGGAAAAGCGAAAATTAGCGGCTCACGTCGCTCTTGCTGACGATATCCACGATCCGGCGTTTCGCTGGATCGACAATCACGATGGTCTCATCCGGGAGCTTCGCGAATTTGAAATCGCGGAGCACGCCGATCTTGTCTTTAACCGAGACAGGCATTTCGTTGAGCATCATCGAATCCGGTATCTCGGCGCCGATCGTGATCGCGCTTCCCTCGGGTATGGGTCGCGCCGGCTCCTGCCCAACCTCGCTGTAGATGGTGCGTCTGTGCTCCGCGGTCAGCCCGATGCCCGGCGCGGGGGCTGCGGCGCCGTGGGTCTGGGCCATCGACGGCGCTGCGATCGGCGCGAGCGCGAGCGCAGTGGCGATCGAGATCGAGCGTAGCGTTCGGTAGGTCATGATAATCCGGCGGTCAGTTTTTCCGATCGGCCTTGCTTGGCGCCGGCTGGGTAATGCTGACAGGATCGGACCCGGCCATGCTTTCTTCCAGGCCCTGTTCAAGCTTTTTCTCGGCCGCGCTTTGCTCGAGGTTGGCAGGAACAGTTGTCACGTCGGGGTTGCCGCCACGCTTTTCAGTCGAGGGGTTCGTCATTCACAGCCTCCGTCGAGTGTCCGCGCTACAACGCGGCGGAAGCGAAGCTGGTTCCCTCGATTTGTTAGACCTTGGAGCGGCGCTCGCATGAGAAACGAGCCGCAACGCGGAGCATTTTTGCCCCGCCTATCCGATGTGCTCAACGTTTAGGCGCGGCTCAGCGTGCGGACAGAAGGACCTGATCGGGGCTCGCCTCGACTGCGGTATTGATATGACCCGTGACGACGACCAGAGCGATCATCGCGATGATGGCGACGGCACAGCCATATGCCAATCCGACCAATCTGAGGCCCTTCTTGTCCGGCATTTCGACGTCCTGTCTGAATTCAAGGCGCATAAGCACTTTGCATCGACGGCCGGAAGAAGCCGCGTGGCATGGAGTAGAGCGCAGTGATTGATTATTCGATAACGCTGACTATGCGATGCGAGTAAGCGGCGCAAGTCACTCGATGATCGAGACGACGTAGCGCCCGAGCGGATTGACGAGCGCAATCCTGTCGCCGACCTTCGCGTAATAGTAGGGCTTCACCCACGGCATCGCCTCACCGATGCTGTCGGGGACTGGCTTCAATGAAATGGAAGGCGGGACCACCTGGGTTTCTTCAAGCGTTGTGGCCTGGTCGGCCCCTTTCTCCTGCTGCAGCGCCCTGACGATGGTCCGCTTCTGTTCGTCCGTGAAATTGAACGTATGGGTCAGGGTCGGCTGCAGGTCATGCTCGAAAATCGAAACGTTATGCGCTGCAGTTTCCTGGGAGGACGGCACGATCTCGCCGGCCACGCGGGGCTTGGCGTTATTTACCGGCTGATCGGTCGGGGCGAGCCCGACGGTTGATTCGGGGTTGTGAACCGGTTCTGGGGCCTGCAGCGCCGGCTGCGTCGAACCCTCCGGCTGCGCCATCGACGGATCGTCGCCCGCCTGAGCCGGCGCCGGTGTTTCCGTCGATTGGGCGAGCGCGATGCTGGAACTGGCGGAAAGCAGCAAGGCTGCGCAGAATGTGGGAAGCGAGTGTCTCATGACCGGTACCGTGCTCAGAGCGGCCTGAATTTTGCCGCGGCGGGTGATCTCGGCCTGTCAACGCATCGACCCGACGGGCAGTTCCGGTGGCCGCGCTAAACCATCGTATACGCGCCCGACATCATCGCCACCGGCTGACGGGCGGACGCGCCGAAAATCGACACCCGGCCAAAGCTTGTGGTGGTGCCGGCACGCAGGATTCGGGCATCGGCGAGCAGGTCGAATTGCGCCGGCCCGAGAAAATGCGCGGTCTGATCAATCGCGGTCATCGGGC
This sequence comes from Pseudomonadota bacterium, assembly GCA_023430245.1. Lineage (GTDB taxonomy): Bacteria > Pseudomonadota > Alphaproteobacteria > Rhizobiales > Xanthobacteraceae > Pseudorhodoplanes. The sequence continues at coordinate 197 of JAEZBA010000706.1, read as the reverse complement.
GATAGCCATTCCAGGCCGCCGCACAGGCGAAGATCATCGCCGCATCGGCGAATGCCATCAACGCCTGCGTCGAGATGGTCTTGCCGTCGGCGCAGGCCTTGCGCGTGAACGGCAGCCGAAGGACCGCGCCGGGATTCCAGTCGGGCGCGGCACCGGCCGGGCGCCAGGCCTCCACCGCTTCGATCAGCAGGCCGAGT
>JAEZBA010000676.1 GCA_023430245.1 Pseudomonadota bacterium | reverse complement strand
GCACGTCCTCGTAATGCGAGCGGTTGAACACCGCGACCTCGCCCTTCCCCGGCGCATGCGGATGCACCCGCCACAGGAAATCGTGATCCTTCTCTTCCGGAGTCGGCTGCTTGAAGCCCTGCACCTTGACGCCCTGCGGGTCCATGGCGCTGATGACATGCCAGCAGGTTCCGTCCTTGCCGGCGCCGTCGATACCCTGCAGCACGATCAGCAGCGCATGATTGCGGTCGCCGTAGAACAGCCGCTGCATGTCGGTGAGCTTCTGCTTGTAGCGGTCGAGGTGCTTGGCCGCGTCCTGCGGCGAGGTGATGCCGCCGTGGAAATCCGGATCGATATCCTTCAGGCGGAATGTCTTGCCTGGCGTGACGAGAAGCTTCTTCCTGAAATCCATCCGTCTCTCCAATCGCTCAATTCGCAAGCGGCTTCGCCAGCGCCCGCATCTGCGCATCGTTGTCCTCGAACCGGCGGACATAGATCAGCTTGACGATATCGAGGATCACCATCCAGACCAGACACCACGCCCAGACGGCAGCGACCGCGCTCCAGGACAGCGCCGGCATCAGAATGCCGAAGCCGCAGATCAGGATCGCCACGACCTGCGTCGCCACGATCGCGAGGAACAGCGGCGCGCTGGGATATGGCGCGAAGAAGACCGAATGCCGGGTGCGGACCACGAACAACAGCAGATGCCCGCCGACCGCAAACTGAAGGAACATTGCGGTCTTCAGGCTGTCCCTGTCGAGCGGGATGAGTGCGGTCAGGCCTGCGTTGCCGATCCACTCCAGCCCTATCAGCAGCAGGCCGAGGCTTTCCGCGAATGAGAACAGCCCCATCAGGCCGGCGAACGCGAGAACCTTGTGCATGTCCCAGCGCTCGGGTCTCGGTGACGGCGTCACATTGTCATAGGCGATGGTCATGATCGGGATGTCGTCGAGCAGCGCCAGCACCACGATCATCACCGCTGTCAGCGGCTGGAATTCAAAGAACACCACCGACGCCACCACCAGCAGCATGATGTCGAGCGTCATGGCGATGCGGTAATGCACATAGCTCAGAATGCGCTGGAAGATCTGCCGTGCGCCGACAATGGCATTGACGATGGTCGACAGTCCCGGCGCGGTGAGGATCAGCGCCGCGGCACTGCGGGCCGCGTCGGTGGCGCCACTCACCGCGATGCCGCAATCGGCCTGCCGCAACGCCGGCGCATCGTTGACGCCGTCGCCGGTCATGGCGACGATATGGCCCCGGCTCTGCAGCGCCTTGACGATCTCGTATTTGTGCTGCGGAAATACCCGACCGAACCCGTCGGCACGCTCAACCGCTTCCGCAAGCTGCGGCGTGATCGCGGTGTTGCCGTCCTTGAACAGATCGCTCGCGCCCAGCAAGTGATCGCCAAGGCCAAGCTGCTTGGCGATCTGGTCGCCGATCGCAACGTCGTCGCCGGTCACCATCTTGACGTTAAGCCCGAGCTTTTCGGTTTCGGCGATGGTCGCCTTGGCATCCGGCCGCGGCGGATCCTGCATGGTGACGAGGCCGCCCAGCTGCCAGATTTTTCCATCGTCGGATCGCGCGACCCCGAGCGCACGAAAACCGCGTGAGGCCAGATCGGCGACAATGCCGTTATATTTCGCAAGCGTGGCCGCATCGGGATTGGCCATCGCGGCAATCACCTGCGGCGCGCCCTTGGCATATTGCAATGTGCGCCCCTGCGCATCGACGATGGTGGCGACCGTGCGCTTGTTGACCGGATCGAACGGCACGAAATGCGTCTGTTTCATGCCGCTCAGCGCCGATTTGTCCTTGAGCGCCCGCAGCACCGCGAGATCGATCGGGTCTTCGCTCGAGGTCTGGGTCGCGAGCGCAGCGCCAAGCAACACATCCTCAGGCTTCGCATTGCCGAACGGCATCGGCGCATCGACGGTGAGTTGGTTCAGGGTCAGCGTGCCGGTCTTGTCGCTGCACAGCACATCGACGCCGGCCAGTTCCTCGATCGCCGACAGCCGCGACAGGATGGCCTTTTGTTTTGACAGCGCGTAGGCGCCGATCGCCATGGTGACGGACATCACCGCCGGCAGGGCCACCGGGATCGAGGCGACCAGCAGGATCAGCACGAATTGCAGGATCGAGCCGACCGTCGCCCAGTCCCAGGACGGCGCCACCACGATATTGCGGTAGACCTCGACACTGACCAGCACCAGCGCCAGCGCAAACGCGGCGACAATGAGAAAATCGCCGATCTGAAGCACCGCCTTCTGCGAATGCGATACCGTGCCCGCGGACGCCACGAGCTTGGCGGTGCGGCCGAAAAAGGTGTTGTTGCCGGTCTTGGTGACCACGCCGGTCATATCGCCCTGCTTGGCGATGCCGCCGGAATAGGCCGCGTCGCCGACCTTTTTGGACACAGGCAACGACTCGCCGGTCAGCGCCGACTGGTCGACCGTGAGATATTCGCCATCGATCAGCAGAAGGTCGGCCGGCACGATCTGGCCGGCGGTGACATTCACCACGTCACCCGGCACCAGCTCTGCGGCATCGATTGAGGTCCACGTGCCGTCGCGCAGCACCCGCGCCTTCGGCGCCAGTCCCTTCTTCAACGCATCGAGCGCATTCGAGGCCTTGTAGTCCTGCCAGAAACCCACGGCGGCGTTGTAGATCAACAGCCCCGCGACCACGAAGAAATCCGACCAGTCGCGGCGGACCAGCGAGATCAGCGCCGCCGCCTCGATCATCCAGGGCAGCGGGCCCCAGAAATAGGTCGCGAGCTTTTTCCAGCGGCTCTCGGTCTTGTCGGCGATGGCGTTGCGGCCATAGCGCGTGAGCCGGGAGGCGGCGTCCGCGCCGGTCAGCCCCTTTCGGGTCGCGTCGAGCGATGTCAGCTCTGCGGCAATGGCCGAAGCGTCGAGGGTCGATACCGGCCGGCTACCGGCCATCGTGTCACTGGCCACGCGCGTCGTCCCCTCGAAGTCTCTAGAGGTCCGGTTCTAACGTTCGCATGCCTTTTTGGCGACCTCTTTTGCGAACGTTAGGATCAAAGGACCACTAGCAAATATTGGGTTCTCGTGGAGCTTTGGATTTGACATTCGCTTTGCGAGCCCGCGGATGCGTCGTTAGCGAATGTCAAATCCGCTCCACTAGCTGCGGGG
>JAEZBA010000668.1 GCA_023430245.1 Pseudomonadota bacterium | reverse complement strand
ATGTTGGAGCGGCCGATCACCACCGCATCCATCCCCGACAGGGAGGGATGCATTTTCTTCGCCAGGATCACGCTGCCGACCGGCGTGCATGGCACCAGCGCGCGCTGGCCGGTGGCGAGCCGTCCGGCATTGACCGGATGGAAGCCGTCGACATCCTTGCCGGGATCGATGGTGTTGAGAATGAGCGTCGAGTCGATCTGCGAGGGCAGCGGCAATTGCACCAGAATGCCATGCACGCTCTTGTCGGCATTCAGTTGTTCGATCAGCTTGAGCAGATCGGCCTGCGAGGTCTCGGCCGGCAGCTTGTGATCGAAGGATTTCATGCCGGCTTCGGTCACCGCCTTGGACTTCGACTTCACATAGACTTCGCTCGCCGGATCCGAACCGACCAGCACCACCGCAAGCCCGGGAACGATACCGTGCTCTTTGGTCAGCTGTGCCGTCGCGGTCGCGATATTGCCGCGCAGCTCCTGCGCGATGGCCTTTCCGTCGATGATGGTCGCAGTCATTTAATGTCCCGAATCCGTCACAAGCCGTTGCAGCCGCGCCGCGAGCATGGCGCCGTCGCCCTCGATGACGATGCGCTTGATGCGCGCGGTGTCGCCGGCCGCCAATGTCACCGTGCGGCGCGGCACGTCAAGCGTCTTTGCGATGAGCGCAATCAGCGCGGCATTGGCTTCGCCTTCGGTGGGCGCTGCCCGCACCCGCGCCTTCAGCACGGCCCGCCCATCGGCAAGCGTGTCGATCCCATCGATCGCGTCCCGCCCACCCCTGGGCGTCAGCCGGATGGTGACGGAAAGCCCCGACGCGGCCTCAGTCCAGGGGAACGCCTGCGGGCGCTCCGCCATCGCCCAACCCGGCCGGTCAGAACACGTTGGGATAGATGTAGCGAGTGATGACGCTCTGGATGAAGATGATGATGAGGATCAGGATCACCGGCGAGATGTCGATCCCGCCGAGATTGGGCATGATCGACCGTATCGGCCGCAGCACCGGCTCGGTGATGCGCCACAGGAAGTCGCCGACCATCGCCACGAACTGGTTCCGGGTATTGACGACGTTGAAGGCCACCAGCCAGGACAGGATCGCCGCGGCGATCAGCAGCCAGATATAGAGCTGCAGAACGATCAGGATGACGTCGAGGAGGGCGCGCATCGGGCGTTGTCTTCTCTTCGGGGATGGTGGCCTTCATGTATCGGCTCCGCCGATTCCGGGCAAGCGGCGGGCCGCCAGCCGGCCGCGTAACATCGGCGCGCCGGAAAACGCCGTTACGCTTTGCATCCTCGAGAGAGCGCGCCCGCTCGCGGGGCGGCCCGGTGGCAGCCCGGGAGCGCCGATTGGGGGTGCAATCCGCGGTCCTTGACTTGGCAAAAGCCGGGTCCTAAATGGCCGCTCTTCGCCCATTCCCGCATCCGGACAGGTTCGCCCGGTTGCGGCCGGCGGGGGCCGTAGCTCAGCTGGGAGAGCGCCTCGTTCGCAATGAGGAGGTCAGCGGTTCGATCCCGCTCGGCTCCACCAATTTCTGGCGGAAATATCTGGATCGAAGTACGTTTCCCGTCACGGGGGGCGGTGGCACTAACGTCCGGGTAGGTGCCCAGACAGGTGGCAGGGACGCCGATGAACGAGAAGACCAAAGCTCTCGGCGAACAGGCACGCGCACTGACCCCACAGGAGCGCATCGCGCTTGTCGAGGACGTGCTTGACAGCCTCGACCGTCCCGATCCGAACATTGATCGGCTGTGGGCTGCGGAAGCCAGGGAGCGCCTTACGGCGTATCGGCGCGGTGAGCTTGCGGCAATCGATCTCAGCGAGATCGTCGCCAAGTATCGGTCGTGAAAGTCCGGTTTCTCGAATCGCCGAACTCGAACTGGACGACGCAATCCGCTGGTATGAATCACAGGTCCCCCGGCTCGGCGACGCTTTCCTTGTCGAGGTGTTGTCCGCTGCAACGCGAATCGCGCAGTATCCGGAAGCATGGTACTCGCTGGATGATGATTTACGCCGCTGCCGGCTGAGCCGCTTTCCATATGGGCTGATCTACGCGATTGAAGGCGGGGATATTCTGGTGCTTGCGGTCGGCATCTCCACCGCAATCCGGATTATTGGCGCGATCGGCTGCAACGATAAAATCAGCATTGGCGGGGGCCGGTCGTTACTCCGATATTGTGAGCCGTAGTTTTCGCCCCGCGAGTGCCAGCTCGCCCCGCCGCTGCATGCGCGCCAGCTCACGATAAAGCGCTTCGTGAGTGAGGCCGAGTTCGGCCGCCCAGTTCTTCTTCGCTTGCGTCAGCGCGAGTGCACCGCCGCGGCCTTCGGTTTCGACATAGTGGATGATGCGCTCGCGGGCCGTCCGCAGGTTGGCGCGTTCGGCGACCGCGCGCACCTTGCGCAATTCGCGCGCCAGATGCGCGATCCAGGCCTGCCGGAATGACTGATCTGCCAGTGCAGCCCGGAACAAGCCAACGGGTATCGCGACGATCTCGCAATCGGATGACGCGATCGCGTCGCAGTGATAGGTGGCCTGATCGAGACTGGCCTCCGCCAGAAATCCAGCGCGCGCACGCTGCAGCACGATTTCGGCGCCGCGCGCCGTATTGCGCAGAAGGCGCATCTCGCCGCTTGTCACAGCGTACATATTCTCCGGCTTGGCGCCGCGCCTGAACAACGTCGTTCCCGACGACAGCGCCCGCACATGCGATCTGGCGCGCGCGGGCTCCGGCAAATCCGCAAGAAGCGGCATCATTTCGGCCATCAAAGCCCAATCGGGGACCGCACGCGCACGCATTCCGAACCTCCAGACATATGATCGCAATCATATCACGAGGTTCCGGCCGGGTCTAAAGGACCCGCAGACAGCGCACTGGAGAGAACCATGTTTCGGACATCGCAGATCGCGGCGGCGAGCCTTGCCGCCGTCACCCTGCTGGGGAATTCCGGCGGCGCGACCGCCCAGCATCACAAGCCGGCGCACAATCCTCATCACGCGCCGTCGGTTGCGCAAGCAGCGCCGGTTTCGGGACCGTTCGCGTTCTCAGTCTACGGCGCGTTCCAGCGCATGATGACCGCACAGGATTTCTCCCCCAAAGTGCAGTTGAAATCGGTGATGCATGCCGGGACCACCGACGCGGTCGGCGCTGTGTCCGGCCTCCGCGGCGAGATCACCGCAATCGACGGCAAGCTGCTGCTGACCTACGGCACGCCCTGCGCGACCTGCGGCCACCCGGCCGAGGACAGCGCCACCCTGCTGGTGACGGCAAAAGTGTCGGCCTGGCACGCCCCCGTGACGTTACCCTTCGACCTCGCCGGCCCGGCCCTCGACGACTTCATCGTCGCGCAGGCGAAGAAGGCGGGCCTCGACGTCAACAAGCCGTTCCCGGTTCGGATGAAAGGCACACTCACCGGCGTGAAGATGCATGTGCTGCGCGGTCCGAATGCGCAGGCGAAGCGACACGGCGCCGGCCATGGCTCGGGACACGGCTCGGCGCATGCGTCAGGACATGGCGCGGCCGACCAGACGGAGATTGCCGCCGA
>JAEZBA010000656.1 GCA_023430245.1 Pseudomonadota bacterium | reverse complement strand
TGCAGCTCGGTGGCGGCATTCGCGACATGAGGACGGTGGAAGGCTGGTTCGACAAGGGCGTCAATCGCGTCATTATTGGCACCGCGGCGGTGCGCGACCCGGCTTTCGTGCGGAATGCGGCAGCGGCCTATCCCGGACGCGTCGCGGTCGGCCTCGATGCGCGCGACGGCAAGGTCGCCGTGCAGGGCTGGGCGGAAGCCTCCGAACTCAGCGCGCTGGAGATCGCGCAGCGGTTTGAGGACGCCGGTGTCGCCGCGATCGTCTATACCGACATCGCGCGTGACGGCATGCTGAAGGGCATCAACTGGGACGCCACGATCGCACTCGCGGATGCGATCTCGATTCCGGTGGTAGCGTCGGGCGGACTGGCGTCGATCGACGACGTGAAGACGATGCTCGAACCGCGTGCGAAAAAGCTCGAAGGCGCGATTGCCGGGCGCGCGCTTTATGACGGACGGCTCGATCCCGCCGAGGCGCTGGCGCTGATCCGCGCGGCGAGGGGCGCATGAGTCTGCGAGCATGACGTTCAAAGTCCGCATCATTCCATGCCTCGACGTCAAGGACGGACGCGTGGTCAAGGGCGTCAACTTCGTCGATCTGCGCGATGCCGGCGATCCGGTGGAAGCGGCGATTGCCTATGATGCGGCGGGTGCGGACGAACTGACCTTCCTCGACATCACCGCCAGCCATGAGAATCGCGGCACCATGCTCGATGTGGTGCGCCGCACCGCCGAAGCTTGCTTCATGCCGGTGACGGTTGGCGGTGGTGTGCGTACGGTTGAGGATATCCGCGTGCTGCTGCAATCGGGCGCCGACAAGGTCTCGATCAACACCGCCGCGGTGCAACGGCGCGAGTTCGTTCGCGAGGCGGCGGAGAAATTCGGCGACCAATGCATCGTGGTGGCGATCGATGCGAAGACGGTCTCTGGCCCCGGCGAAAAGCCGCGCTGGGAAATCTTCACCCATGGCGGACGAAAGCCGACCGGAATCGATGCGGTCGAATATGCGCGGGAGGTCGTTAATCTCGGCGCCGGCGAAATCCTGCTGACCTCGATGGATCGCGACGGCACCAAGCAGGGCTTCAACATTCCGCTGACGCGGGCGATTGCCGATGCCGTCACGGTTCCGGTGATCGCTTCGGGCGGCGCCGGCACGCTCGATCACTTGGTCGAAGGCATTCGCGACGGTCACGCCACTGCGGTGCTGGCGGCGTCGATTTTCCATTTCGGGGAATTCACGGTCCGGCAGGCCAAGGAGCACATGGCCAGGGCCGGGCTGCCGATGCGGCTCGATCCGTGAGTTGCGGCCCTTACCTCTCCCCGTTCCACGGGGAGAGGGAAAGAGCTTAATCCACCTTCTCGTTCGGATAGACGCCCCAGAGGCGCTCCTGCGGCACCCAGCCGTCAAACTGCTTGCCGTTGACGCGGCACCATTTCCCGTCGCAACGCCGGACCTGGGTGACCACGCCCGGCTGGAGCTGGGCTGTGACCCCGCTCTCGGCCTTCGGGCTGTCGGACACCGCAATCAGCTGATCCTTGTCGCGCGCGGTGACGACGGCGGTACGGCGGCCGGACAGGAGGGAATGATAGACCCACCCTTCCGAGCCCTCGGAATCGCGGATGCGGCGCCAGTTCTCGAATTCCGCGGTAATTTCGACCGGTAGCCCGGAGCGGGTAAACACCCAGGCGACGTCGTGATCCTTGGTCGGCCCGCTCCGAACATTCACCCGGTCGGATTTCAGGCTGACATAGCGCGGCACCGGCAGACCGCTGGCGCTGCCAGTTGCGACTTCTCCGGCGGCCCAGGCCGGTGGAGCCAAGACGGTCCCCAAGACGGTTCCCAGAAAGATGGTGGCGAGCGCGATCGGCCGGATGGTTTGTCTTGTTACAGTCATCTGCTACATGGGAACGAAGACGCCGGATACGGAACGGCGCAGTGTCGGGGAGGCCGGTTAAGGAGGCCTGAACGGCACTACAAACGCCGCTCGAAGGAATGCCGAAGGCTCGCACCGAGATATGCCGAACCGCAAGAAGCCCCTGGTGATCGTGACGCGAAAGTTGCCCGAGCGGGTCGAGACCCGCATGCGGGAATTGTTCGACGCGCGGCTCAATCTCGACGACAAGCCGATGTCGCAGAGCGATCTGGCCGAAGCGGTCAAGGTTGCGGACGTGCTGGTGCCGACGGTGACCGACCGCATCGATGCGGCGGTGCTGAGCCATGCCGGGCCGAACCTGAAGCTGATCGCGAATTTCGGCAACGGCGTCGACAATATCGATGTCACAACCGCGCTTCAGCGCGGCATTACAGTCACCAATACGCCGGGGGTGCTGACCGAAGACACCGCCGATATGACGATGGCGCTGATTCTCGCGGTGCCGCGGCGTCTTGCCGAAGGATCGCAGGTCCTGACCGGTGAACAGGACTGGACCGGCTGGTCGCCGACCTGGATGCTCGGCCACCGTATCTGGGGCAAGCGGCTCGGCATCATCGGCATGGGCCGAATCGGGCAGGCGGTGGCGCGGCGCGCCCGCGCATTCGGGCTGCAGATCCATTATCACAACCGCCGCCGGGTGGCGGCGCAGATCGAGGAAGAGCTTGGCGCCACGTACTGGGAAAGCCTCGATCAGATGCTGGCGCGGGTCGACATCGTGTCGGTGAATTGCCCGCACACGCCCGCGACCTATCATCTGCTGTCGGCGCGCCGGCTGAAGCTTTTGCGCCCAGAGGCCTATGTCGTGAATACCGCGCGCGGCGAGGTGATTGACGAGAATGCGCTGGTCCGCATGATCTCCGCGGGCGAAATCGCCGGCGCGGGCCTCGATGTATTCGAACACGAGCCGGCCGCCAGCCCGAAACTGGTTAAGCTCGCGCGGGAGGGCAAGGTCGTGCTGCTGCCGCATATGGGCTCGGCCACGGTCGAAGGCCGTGTCGATATGGGCGAGAAGGTCATCATCAACATTAAGACCTTCATGGATGGGCACAAGCCGCCGGACCGCGTCCTGCCGTCGATGCTCTGACGGGTATTGCCGTCCGGACATCGGTCCGGACTTTGCGCCCACAGCGGGCTTGACCGAGGGCGCAGTCGTGGTGGCTTTAACCAAGCCGCCCGAACCGGTTCCGGTGTGACGTTGTTGCGCTTTTGCGCCGCCGCTTCCGGGCCTAGGATGCACAAAATTGACCTGCGCCGGAGGTTCCCAATGCGCGTTCTCGTGTCTCTCGCATTGCTCCCGTTCCTGTATGCGCCCGCGCAGTCGCAGGCGCTGACCGGAGACCAGATCAAGGCGACGTTCTTCAACGGCAAACCGTTTGTCGCGACCTCCACCACGCGGCAGCGCTTCACCATGGTGTTTACGCCGGACGGCAAGGCTACCCGCGAGCCGCTCAAGAAGGTCGGCGAACATGGCGAGAAAACCGCTGGTACCTGGAAAGTGGTCAAGGAAGGCTTCTGCACATCGTGGAAGCAGGGCTCGCCCGCGACCTGCTACCGGCTGGTGCCGAACTCGCTCGACGATGCCAAATGGTCGGTAATGAAGGGCGCGGTCACGGTGGCGAGCTGGACCAAGCCGGTGGAGTGAACGCCGGTCGCTGCGAACCGTTACGGCTGGTTGTGGATCGACAGATCGGTGATGGTGGGCGCCTCGCCTGACAGCGGATTGTTGCTGTCCCAGGCGTAGCTCAGCGACTCGAACCGCATCGAGCGCGTATCGATCATCAACAGCCGCCCGACCAGACCCTCGCCGAAACCCACGATCTCACGGATCGCTTCCAGCGCCATCATCGAGCCGGCGATCCCGGGCAAAGCGCCCAGCACTCCCGCCTCCGAACAGGCGGGAATCGATCCCGGTGGCGGTGGTTCCGGAAACAGGCAGCGATAGGTCGGATTGGGTTCGCCTTCGGCTGAGCGCTCATGCGCCCGCAGGGTGGTGAGCGCGGCATCGAAGGTTCCGATCGCGCCGGTGACCAGCGGCCGCTTCGCCAGATAGCAGGCATCGGAGACCAGATAACGGGTCGCGAAATTATCCGAGCCGTCGATCACGAGATCGTATTG
>JAEZBA010000529.1 GCA_023430245.1 Pseudomonadota bacterium | reverse complement strand
CACCAAACGTTCCACTCGCGGCGAAAATCCAGCCGCCGACACGGTTTGTCACAGCATGGGATTAAATCGCCGTCATCTTGCGAGCGGCGAGCCATGCCGCCACTATCCCCAGATCGCCTTCGCCGCCTGCACGTCGAGCTTCAGCTTCTTGCGCTCGTCGTCTTCGGTCACCGGATTGCCGGCGACGGTGGAGGCGAAGCCGCATTGCGGCGAGATCGCCAGCCGGTCTAGATCGATATATTGCGTCGCCTCTTCAGTACGGCGCTTCAGCGTATCGACTGTTTCCAGCACCGGCGTCTTGCTGGAGATCAGCCCCAGCACCACGCCCTTGCCCTTGACGAAGCGCAGCGGCTTGAACTCGCCGGCGCGCTCGGTGTCGTATTCGAGCAGGAAGTGATTGACCTTCGTGCCTTCGAAGAACCGCTCCGCGACCGATTCATAGCCGCCGGCGCCGAGATAATGGCCCTTGAAATTGCCGCGGCACATATGCACGCCGAATACTACATCGGGCGGCGCGCCTTTCACCGACTCGTTGATGCTGTCGATGTAAAGATCGACCAGCTCGTCCGGCTTCATGCCGGCCTCTTCCACTTGCTTTCGGATATTCGGATCGCAAAGCAGCGCGATCGCTACCTCGTCGAGCTGGATATACTTGCACCCGGCCTTCACCAGATCGGCGATCTCCTCGCGGAAGACGCGGTTGAGGTCGTCGAAGAAGGCCTTCACATCGGTATAGGCGGACTTCGCGGCGAAGTCGGTCGCGCGGTAGAAATGCATGGTCGAGGGCGCCGGCAGCGTGATCTTTGGCGTCGCTGACGTGATGCCTTTCAGGAATTCGAACTCGTCGAGCGCCAGCGGCTTGTTGCGCTTCAGCTTGCCATCTGCGTAAGGCGCGGTGAAATCGACCTGATGACCCTGGTCGTCGCGAAACTTGAACACCGCCGACTTGATCGCGAAACCGTCGATCCGCTCGACGAAGCGTCCCCAATAGGAGCCGCGCCGGAATTCGCCGTCGGTCACCACCTTCAGGCCCACATCCTCCTGCATCTTCACCACATCGCGGATGCACTCATCCTGGATTTTCGCGAATGCAGCATCGTCGATCCGCTTGCCCATGTGGTCGCGGAACGCCTGCCGCAGCACCTGCGGGCGCAACAGGCTGCCGACATGGTCCGCGCGGAACGGTGGACGGCCTTGCGGCAGAGTGGTCATTGGCGCATGCTCCCGGGGTAGATGGATTATTCTATAGGTCTATAGATGAAATCTAGATCGGCCCGCCGCACGGATGCAAGCCCCACCCGGCCGATACCGCTTCGCCGCGATCCGCCGCTGCGCAAAAGCGGCGCGGAAGAGCCCGCGGAGCGCCGCAAGCGCGCCACCCATCGCCGCTCGGGCGAGATCATCGAGGCGGCCGCGAAAGTCTTTGCCGAGCGCGGCTATCACGGCTGCTCCACCCAGGACATCGCCGACGTGCTGAAAATCCGTCAGGCCAGCCTGTATTATTATTTCCCGTCCAAGGAAGTGGCGCTCGAACTGGTCTGCATGCGCGGGGTCGAGGGCTTCTACGAGACCGAAAAGGCGATCGCCGAAGGCCCCGGCACCGCGACCGAACGCCTCTCCGGCCTGATCCGGGCGCATATTTCGCCGCTGCTCGACCGCGGCAACTTCATGAAGGTGTTCCTCACCCAGCGCCAATTCTTGCCCGCTCATAGCCGCCGCAAGATCCGCAAGGTGTCGCGCGGGATCGAGGCGATCTTCGAGGAGGTTCTGAAACAGGGCCAGCACAGCGGCGAGTTCCGCAGCGATCTGGATACGCGGCTTGCAACCCTGTCGATCCTGTCGGTGGTGAATGGCTGCGCCGCCTGGTATTCGCGCGAGCAAGCCTCGATCGAGCGCATCGGCGGCGATTTCATTGCGCTGATCCTGCACGGAATCGATTCACCGCAGCCGGGCGCTGCGAAACCGAAACGCAAGCCGCCGGCACGCCGGACAAAACAAAAAATTTGATTGACCTATAGAATTTCCGGCGCTGAAATAAACGTCAGGAACAAGAGCCGGATCACCGGCCGGTTCATTCGGGAGGAAGGCCGCGATGAAGATGCCGTTTTACGGCTCTGCGCGCTCGTTATGCATCATGGCGCAACCGTCATGACGCAGGCCGCCGTGCAAGCCCCGCAATTTGCAGTCCTGCGCGGCAAGACCGCACCCGGATTGATTGCGGAACATGCGCGGCGCAAACCCGCCGAAGTCGCCTACCGCGCGAAGACGCTCGGCCTCTATCGTGAAAGGACATGGCGCGACTACGCCGCCGCGATCGGACGGAGCGCGCGCGCCTTGCAGACGCTCGGCCTCGAAAAGGGCGACCGTGTCGCAATCATGGGCGACGCTTGCGAGGAATGGGTGATCTGCGACATGGCGGCGCAGGCCGCCGGCGCCATCGTCTACGGTGTCTATCCGACCGCTTCGGTGTCCGAAGTCGAGTTCCTGATGAAGGACGGCGGCGCCAAAATCTTCATCGCCGAGGATCAGGAATATATCGACAAGATCCTGCAGATCGCCGACCGCCTGCCCGACCTGACATGGATCGTGGTGATCGACGATTCCGCGATGTTCGATTACAGCCATCCGAAGCTGATCGCATTGTCGCAGCTCTACGAGCGCGTGCCGGACGACGTTGACGCCAACATCACAGCGCTCGAAGCGATGACTGCGGCGCTGAAGCCCGACGATCCCGCCTTCATCGTCTATACGTCCGGCACCACCGGCAATCCGAAGGGCGCGCTGATCTCGCACGGCAAGCATCTCGCCGGCACCTACACCATCGTCGATCATTACCCGACCTTGCGCGACAGGGATCACCGCACCGTAGTGTTCCTGCCGCTGTGCCATATCTTCGGCCGCGACGTGGCCATCACGCTGCCGCTGATCTCGCGCATCGTCCCGCATTACGGCGAGACCGTCGACGATCTGATGCAGACCATGTTCGAGGTGGCGCCGACCGTGCTGTTCACGGTGCCACGCTACATGCAGAAATTCGCCTCACAGGTTCTGGTTGGCCTGAGCACCACCTCCCCTGTCAAACGCAGGGTCTATAACGCGGCAATGAGCATTGGCCGCTCTGCCGCGCGCCGCCGCTGGTCCGGACAGACCGGCGCTGCGACCGACATCATGACAACGCTCGCGCGCGGCGTCGCGTTTGGCCGGGTGCTGAACAAGCTCGGTCTCGACAAGCTCGAACTCGTGATCTCAGGCGCGGCGCCGTTGCCGAAGGAGACCGCGGCGCTCTGGCAGATCTGGGGCGTCAATCTCGTCGAGGCCTACGGCCAGACCGAGACCGGTGGCGCCTTCATCAGCGGCCAGCCGCAGGCCTTTGCCAGGCCCGGCAATGTCGGCACCGTGGTGCCGGGATGGCAGGTGCGGCTCGACGATGACGGGCAAATCCTCGTCAAGGGGCCGGACCAGTTCGAGGGTTACTGGAACCAGCCGGATGCCACACGGCAGATCGTCGACAGCGAGCAGTGGCTTCACACCGGCGACGTCGGCGAGTGGCAGGACGGCAATCTCCGGCTGATTGATCGTGCGCGCGACTTCCTCGTCACCGCCGGCGGCAAGACCATCTCGCCGTCCGGCATCGAGAGCACACTGCGCGCCAGCCCCTATATCGGCGAGGCCATCGTGTTCGGCCATGGCCGCAAGTATCTCACCGCGCTGATCGAGATCGACTTTGATTCGGTCGCCGACTGGGCCCGCGCCAACAACGTCAACTACACCGGCTTCACCTCGCTGGTGCAGAACGATGCGGTGCAGGGCCTGATCAAGGCCGAGATCGACAAGGCGAATGAGGAATTCGCCCGCGTCGAGCAGATCAAGGCGTTCCGTATCCTGCCGAAGGAGCTCGATCCCGAACAGGATGGCGAGCCGGTGACGCCGACCCGCAAGGTCAAGCGCAACCTGATGTACGACCGTTTCAAGGAGCTGGTCGAAGGCATGTACGACGACACCGAGGAGCGGATGCTCGCCGCGGGAGCGGGCGATGCGTTGAGGTGACGAAGCTGGAGAGAATGATCGAACTTTGAAACCCCCTATCCTCCGCTCATTCCCGCGAAGGCGGGAATCCAGAGTCTTGTCCTGGGCCCCGCCTTCGCGGGGACGAGCGGTCAGGAAAAATTGAATAAGACACGACACACAAGGGAGAACGCCAATGCTGAAACGGAGCCTGATGGGCGCAATCGCCGCGCTGACGATCGCGTTGCCCGCATCCGCGCAGGAGACCTACACCATCGGCCTGACCGGCGCGATGACCGGCCCCGCCGCCGGCACGCTCGGACCGGCCGTCGAAGGTCTGCGCCTCTATATCGACAAACTGAATGCATCGGGCGGCATCGACGGCCGCAAGGTGAACCTGATCCTGCAGGACGATTCCGCCGAAGCCTCCAAGGCCGCCGCCAATGTGAAGCGGCTCGTTGCACAGGACAACGTGCCGGTTCTGGTCAATGCCAGCCTGTCGTCGACTTACGCACCGATGCTTGCGGAAACCAGGCGCGCGGGTGTGCCGGTGTTGTTCATGGGCGCGGTCTGTCCGAAGGAAGTGCTGCCGCCGAACGCCGATCCGCTGCAATTCTGCTCGACAGGTTTCGCGCAAACTTATGACAGCCGCGCGGCGCTCGAATATGTGAAATCGGTGGCGAAGGGACCGGTCAATGTC
>JAEZBA010000460.1 GCA_023430245.1 Pseudomonadota bacterium | reverse complement strand
CTCGTACCCATATGCCGCGCGCGCGGCATTCCGGTCATGGCCTATTCGCCGATCGAGCAGGGCCGGCTTCTTGGCGCGGCAGCGCTGAAGGAAGTCGCTTCGCGTCATGAAACCACGACCGCGCAGGTGGCTCTCGCCTGGCTTCTGGGAAAAGCGGCCACCATCGTCATTCCGAAGGCGACCAGCCCCGAGCATGTCCGCGACAATTTCAGAGCGCTCGATCTGAGGCTCACGGACGACGATCTTGCGGTGCTCGACCGCGCCTTTCCGCCGCCGGACAGGAAATACGCGCTGGAAATGCTGTAAGCCTCGAACCGGTTCGACGACGGCCGCAAATTGCGTATAACGAGCGCGAACAGCGAGCCAGTCATGTCCGATTTATCGAAACTTTCTATCGGCCTTAAAGGGGATGCGCAGATCCGCGTCGGCGAGGATCAGACCGCGCCTCGGGTGGGTTCGGGACGCGTGCGCGTTCTGGCTACGCCGGTGATGATCAACATGATGGAGGCAGCAGCGCTCGATGCGATCGAGAACCTGCTGCCACCGGGTCATCAGAGCCTCGGCACCCATCTCGATGTCGGCCACTATGCCGCGACGCCGGTCGGCATGACGCTGCGCGCAACCGCGGAAGTGACGAAGATCGACGGCCGCAACGTGACGTTCCGGGTGGAAGCTTTTGACGACAAGGAACGCGTCGGCGACGGTACCCACACCCGCGTGGTGGTCAATGTCGAACGCTTCGACGCCCGCATCCAGAAAAAGCTTAAGGGTGACGCATGAGCCCGCGGATCGCCTTTATCGGCTTCGGCGAGGCCGGACAGGCGATGGCGGCCGGCCTGCGCGAGGACGGCGTCACGCAAATCGCGGCCTGGGACATCCTGTTTCCGGAAGCCGCCGGCGCCAAGCTGATCGAAGCGGCGAACGCGATCAGCGTTCGCGTGGCATCATCCGCGGCGGACGCAGTACGTGACGCCGATATCGTGATCGCCGCAGTCACCGCTGCTTCGAGTTACGAGGCCGCGGAATCGGTGGCCGGACATCTGCAGGGCAGCCCTCTTTATCTCGACGTCAACTCGGTTTCGCCCGGACGGAAGCAGACAACGGCAAAGCTGCTCGGTGACCGCGCACGCTATGTCGACGTCGCGATCGTGTCGGCAATCTATCCGGCACGCCACAAAGCGCCGATGAGGCTAGCGGGGCAGCACGCGGCGGAGGCCGAGCCCGTGCTCGCCGCGCTTGGTATGAAGACGCAGATCGTCGGCGGTCAGGTCGGCGCCGCAGCGGCGATCAAGATGATCCGCAGCGTGATGATCAAAGGCATTGAGGCGCTGACGCTGGAATGCTTCCTCGCCGCCTCACGCGCGGGCGTGGTCGATCAGGTCGCGGCGTCGCTGCGCAACAACTATCCGGGCGTCGATTGGGGCAAGATGTCCGAATACAATATCGAGCGCATGGCCAGCCACGGCATCCGCCGCGCCGCGGAAATGCGCGAGGTCGCCGATACGCTTCGAGAGTTCGGAATCGATCCGACGATGACCGCGGGAACCATTGATCGCCAGCAGCAGCTTGGCGAAATTGGCCGGCAGCCACAGGTCAAAGAAGCGGTTGCAAAAGGGCGAACCGCGATGCTGGAATCGATCGACGGTGCCATGCCGAAGCGGCTCTAGCACCGTCGTCGCATGCTGTGATCAGCGAGCCGGAATCTGCAGGAATTCCGAGAGCTGCTCCTTCGTCATCGGCTTGTCGAGGAATTTCAGCTTTACCGCATCGGCAACCGCGCCTTCGATATCGGCCATTTGATCGCTCTGCATGGTTTCCTTGGGATGGAATTCAGCGATCGACTCTTTCAGCAAAGCCGGTTCCGACTTGATCTTCACGGCGTACATTTCGATCGCCTTGGGATCGTCGTACATCCAGTCGACACTCTCGCGATAAGCCTTCACGAAGCGCATGATCGCGTCTTTCTTGTTCTTCAACGCATCGGCATTGACGATGATCGTGCGCACGGTCTGTCCCTTCAGAGAGGGGACGTCGCTGCCGCGTATGACCATGCGAATCTTGCCTTCCTTCAGCTCCTTCACGCCGAAAGGCGGAGCCGCCCAGCCGATATCGATCTGGCCGCTCATCACAGCTGTCAGCGTACCGGGTTGGCCGCCGGTCGCGGTCGGCTTCGCCTTCACGCCGAGTTCCTTGTCGAACGCCAGTACGAGATTGTTGGTCGAAGAGCCCGAGGTTGAGTAGGCGATTGTGTGCTTGTCGGTGATGTCTTTTACGGATTTGATCGGTGAATCCGCCTTGACGTACCAGTACAGATCGCCGGTGCCGGTGAAGGCCGGCAGCAGCACCCGAACCGGCGCCCCCTTCGAGAAAGCACGCATGACGCCCGCAACGCCGACGCCCGCACCAAGATCGGCGGAGCCGGAAATCACCGCCTGAATGGTCTCGCCGGCGCCCTGGGTGCCGACGGCCTCCAGTTTCAGATTGTGCTTTTTGAAAATGCCGGCGTCCTGCCCAAGCGTCGGCGGCTGATTCTCCCAGTTGTTGATCTGGCCGATGGCGATCTTGAGCTGATCCTGCGCAAGTGCCGGACCTGAGACCAGTGTTGGGCCTGCAACAAGTGCCGCCAGAAGCGCCGCGCCAATCGCGGCATTTACGGACTTCATCGCTTTCTCCCCTTTGCTTTTGCTTTGGTCTTTTTCGATGCGGTTCGGACGACGCTACCACGCTTGGCCCGCGCACCAATGGACTTTTTGCCGCTACGGGGCAACCCGCCGCCGGCTTTTTCCAGCCGCACCGACCAATATTCCCATGTCCTGAAAGTTGCAGTCGGCATTGCATTGATCTGCGATGATTTGTCGACCTCGCCCGGGCGCAGCGGGACCACCTTGCCCAACATCTGCGCAGCGAACTGATACTCGGCGTTGCGGCAGGAATAGATCGCGCGGAACACGAGTTCCTGAATCGTACCACCGACCACCGTCGCTCCGTGTCCCTTCATCAGAACCAGGGGCGCCTCGCCAAGAGCGCGTGCGAGCGAAGCGCCCTCCTCCGGTTTCACCAGCAACAGGTTGGTGTCACCAAACTCGTCGTACTGGTCCCACATCGGCACCTTGTGACCGATAACCGCCCCGAGATGCATGACCGGCTGAAGCTCCACACCGGAGATGCAGAACGGCATCACCGCTGGCGCATGATGATGCACAACCGCCATCACGTCCGGACGGGCCTTGTAGATTTCGCCATGGATCACGCGCTCGGCATAGAGGCGCTGATCGGTCTTCTTCACGGGATTGGAATCGAGGTCGTATTCGAGAATATCGTCTGGCTCGACCAGTTCCGGCGCGCGCGAGCGGGAGAGGAAATAGCGGTTCGGGTTCGTTGGATGGCGCATGCTGACATGACCGAAGGCGTCCAGCACGCCCTCGTTGGCCAGAATGCGGTTGCCTAGCGCAACCTGAGAGCGGACCTCATCGATCGATGCCACGAATCCTCCTTTTGGTGCCTTTGGTTATCGAAGCAGCAGGGCGGTCGCCCGGACCGGAGGCTTATCCTTAACGCCTCATCAACGGCAATTCCAAAGTGCCGTAAACCCGATCCTAACCGGCCCGATTTAATCACAAAAATAAGATGGACAATGGACCATGATAGACAAGTCCGGTCGGCTCGGATCCGCCCTGTTGCAAGGCACGGTCGTTCTCGGCCTCGCGATGATTGCCTTGCTGTGGGTCAGTATCGTCACGTTCCAGCGCATCGACCGGCAGGCGAGAATTGACGCGGCGGCGTTGAATACGAGCAACCTCGCGCGTGCATTTGGCGAACACACAGCCCGCACCATCTTGGGTGAAGACAGCACGCTGGTGGTTCTGCGCAAGATGCTGCAACGCGATGCCGACAGCTTTACATCCATCGATTGGGAGAACCTTCCGGACTCCGTCTTGCAATACAGCGTCATAGACAGAAACGGGAAGCTTGCGGCGTCCTCCCTCGGACCCGCTGCCGCAACCGACCTGAGCGATCGCCATCATTTCATGCATCACCTCAACTCCGATGCAGATTCGCTTTATGTCGGAAAGCCGGTGGACGGGCACGCATCGCAGCGCCCAACCATACAACTCAGCCGCAAGCTGATAGGGCCTGACGGCGAGTTTGCGGGCGTTGTCGTTGCGTCACTCGATCAGAAAAAGCTGACCGACTTCTATGAGACAATCGACATGGGCAAAGACGGCGCGATAGGCCTCGTCGGGCTCGATGGTCATGTTCGCGCATCGCGAGGCTTCAGGACGGACGTAAAATCCTTCCCTACCGACAGCCCCGTCCAGCGCCGCGCCCAGAACAGCCCAGAGGGATCTTATGTCACGACGGGCTCGGTCGACGGGGTGTCCCGGATCTTGTCCTATCGGAAGGTTGATAACCTGCCCCTGATCGTGACGGCGGCCATCAGCAAGGCAGAAATCCTCGCATCTCACTATCGCGAAGTGTCAAAGGTAAAGATGATCGGCGCGGGCATTACCGCGATGATCATCGTCGTGATGGGATTCAGCGTATCCAATCGCATTCGACTCGATCGCGCAAACAATTCGTTGCGCAAAAGCGAGGCAGCGGCACGCGAGATTAGCGACCAACTCCGCACCACCCTTGAGAATATCGATCAGGGGATCATCATTGTCGATCCCGAGGGATACATCCAGGTCATCAACCGGCGGGCTGCCCAGTTGCTCGACATCCCGGACGCGTGGCTTGCGAGGCGCATGAAGCTAAGCGACCTGCGTGCGCTGCTTTGGGATCGTGGCGAATTCGAGGGGTCACAGCAACCGCATATCCGCAAGATGTTTGGGGAAGCCGGCATCTATTCGGGCCCGACAGCGTATCAACGCACGCGCCCCAACGGAATGGTTCTGGAAGTACGCAACACGCATCTTCCAGATGGCGGACTTGTCCGCACGATTTCGGACATAACCGCGCGTCATCACGCCGAAGAGCGAATAAGGCATCTCGCCCTGCACGACGAACTCACCGAACTGGCAAACCGCGTCGCATTTCGCGAACGGGTCGAAAATTGCTTCCAGAGAGCACACAGGAACGGCGAATGCTTTGCGCTCATGATTTTCGATCTGGACCGATTCAAGAGCATCAACGATAGAATGGGGCATCTCGCCGGAGACGGCGTCTTGCGCGAGATCGCACGGCGGCTGAGAGCGTGCATTCGCGATGTCGATCTCGCCGCGCGTCTTGGCGGCGATGAATTCGCGATCGTGCAGTCGGACATTCGATCGGTGGAAGACGTTGCAG
>JAEZBA010000416.1 GCA_023430245.1 Pseudomonadota bacterium | reverse complement strand
CGATTGGCGGTGAGTCCGGGCTCGCGCGCGGCCGCGAGGCCGAGGGCGTGTTCTCGATCTACAGCGCTGGCTTCGGACAAACCGCACTCGACCGCCTCAACGACGAGGACCGCTCGCCCAATTCGGTGTTCACCCGCGCGCTGGTTCCGGCGCTGGAGCGCACCGATGCGCATCTCGCCGATATCATGATCGACATGCGCGAGGATGTGGCGCGCCTCGCCGCCAGCATCGGCCATCAGCAATATCCGGCCTATTACGATCAGACCCGCGGCGGCCGGCTCTATCTCGCAGGACGGCCGGCGGCAGCGGATGCCGTTCGCCCCGAACGCAAATCCAGCGCGGTCGAGCCGCGCGCGTCACGGCAACTGGACAAGCCCTCGTCCGGACGGCGGGTGGCGCTTTTGATCGCCAACAGCGATTACCTCACCCATAGCAAGCTGCGCACGCCCGGCAACGACATCGAAGCGGTCGGGCGCCTGCTGCAGGATGCGAAATTCGACAGCATCGCGATCCACGGCGATCTCGACCGCGCTGCCATGCGCCAGGCGCTGTCGCGGTTCTCGGTCGATGCGGCGCATGCGGACATCGCCGTGGTTTACTATTCCGGACATTCGACCCGCGTGCATGCGGATCGCTTTCTGTTCGGCGTCGAGATGAAGGTGCGCAGCCGCACCGACATCATGCTGAACGGCCTGAACCTGAACGAGGTGATCGACGCCACCAAGGGCGCCGGCACGCGGCTCGTGGTGATCGACGGCGATCAGGGCGACGCCTTCGTCGATCAACCGGCACGATCTTCGCCCGCGGCAGAGCGGATCGATCCACGCGGCGCGGTGCTGATCTATTCCAGCGGTCCGAACGAAGCGGCGCAGGACGGCACGGGTGCGGTCAGCCCGTTCACGGAGGCGTTCGTCCGGCATTTCCGCACGCCGGGACTTGGTTTCGCCGATGCGTTTGCGCGGGTCCGGCGCGATGTCGCGGCGGAAACGAAAAAGGCGCAGAACCCGGTGCTGTATGGCAGCGTCCCGGCGACGTTCTCGTTGCTAAATCCGTAGCGGGGTTGAAAAGAAAAATCCCTCTCCCCGGCCGGGGAGAGGGATCAATGTCACCGCGGGACAATTAGCGGCCGCCACCCATTCCGCCGCCGCCGCGGCCACCCATGCCGCCGCCGCCGCCGCGTCCGCCCATGCCGCCACCCATGCCGCCGCGATTGCCGCCGCCACGCATCATCGAGCGGTTACCGCCGCGCTGGCCCTGCATCTGACGGCCACCACCACGCTGGCCCTGCATCTGCTGGCGACGCTGCTGACGGAATTGCTGCCGGTCGCCGCGACGCTGCTGGCGCATCTGCTGCCGGTCGCCGCGACGCTCCTGCCGGAATTGCTGGCGTGCGCCGCGCCGGTCCTGCCGGAATTGCTGGCGACCCTGGCGCACATCGCGCCGCTGCTGGCGCTGGTGCTGACGGAAATGCTGCCGTCCCTGACGGACATCGCGGCGCCGGTCCCAACCACGGCCGTAATAGAATCGGGTATGGTAGCGCGGCAGATACCAGCGATTCCAGCCATAGACGCCGCCAAAGCCGAAACCGCGGCGCCACGCATAGCCGCAGCGATACCAGCCCGGCCCGTTCCAGCCATTGATGTAGAAGCAATAGCGGCGGCCGCGATAGACCATGACCTGCGCGTCATCGACGATGTTGACCGCGGCACCCGCGCCACTCAGGCCGCCGCCGCCCGGCACTGTAAACGCCTGCACCGGCGTCGCCGATCCCATCGCGACCGCGGCTGTCGCGGCTGTCGCGGCTGCCGCCGCAATCAGAAATGTTCGCATTGTTTGACTCTCCGTTGGGTACTCCCGGAGGGCGAACGCAAAACCAAGCGCATCGTTCAATGCGCGTTCCATGCGCGGTGATCGGCCGCAACGCTCACCAGGATCGCGGTCAGTGCCGATGCCGGCTGCGGCGAGAATGTGTCATTTGACACAAAAACCGCCTCAATTTTTGCAATTTCCCGACCGGCAAACACACCGTCGATCGTGTTTGCAAGTGGTCAGGATTCGTCTGGAACTGTATGCTGGCGGCCAACAGGCATGTCATGAACCAGATTGCAACACACCACGTTGATCCCATTCCCGCCGCGATCGCGGAGGTGTTCGTCACCGACCGGCTGGTCAGCCGTCCGGAGACCCGGCCCGATTATCTGCGCGAGAAGCTCGCCATCCAGGACCTCGCCAACGAGATGGCGGAGCATCCCGGCCAGGTGCTGCCGCGGCTGGTGAAACTGGCGATGGAGATTTGCGACGCGGATTCCGCGGGCGTCAGCGTTCTGGACAGCGACGCAGGAGTGTTCCGATGGCTGGGCCTGCAGGGCGCGCTGTCGGCATTCGAGGGCGCCACGACGCCGCGCAACCATTCGCCCTGCGGCATCTGTCTCGATTGCGACGGCGCCATCCTGATGGAGCGGCCCGAACGCGTGTACGAGTGGATCGCGGATGCCAACATCGCGGTACCGGAAGTCCTGCTGGTGCCGCTGGTCCTCAAGGGCGGCGGGCATCTCGGCACGTTGTGGGTGGTGGCGCGCGAGGGCCGGCAATTCGACCGCGGGCATGTCCGCGTCCTGACCGAACTTGCGACCTTCACCGGCATCGCGTTGCGCATGATCCAGAGCGAAGAGCGGCTGAAGGCCGCGCTCGACGAACAGGCGACGCTCACCAAGGAGATGAGCCACCGGGTCAAGAATGTGTTCGCCATCGCCAACGGACTCATTCGCGTGAGCGCCCGCAATGCCGCAAGCAAGGACCAGCTTGCCGAGAGCCTGACCGGCCGGCTGCAGGCGCTGGCCGAGGCGCATGCGCTGGTGCGGCGCTCGTTCAGCGAAAACGGCGATGGTCAGCATATTCCACTTGGCGAGATCATCGCCCGCATCCTGCGCCCCTATCACGGCGATAACGATATAGAAGGACCGGACGTGCGACTCGGCGAGCACGCGACCAACAATATCGCGCTGGTGTTTCATGAACTGGCCACCAATGCCGCCAAGCACGGCGCATTGAGCCACGACGACGGCAAAGTGCGGGTACGCTGGACGCTGGACAACGACGTGGTGACGGTGGACTGGCGGGAGCGCGGCGGTCCCGCGGTCGCCCAGCCGGCACAGAAAGGCTTCGGCTCGACGCTGGTGCGCTCGACGCTGACGAGCCTCGGGGCCGACATCGTGCATCACTGGGACGCCGACGGCCTGCGCGTGGTCATCACCGCGCCTTTGGCTAAGCTGCAGCACTGATACCGAAAGCGTTCAGGCGGATTAGCGCCGCCGACGTTTCTTCACAGGCGCGGCC
>JAEZBA010000374.1 GCA_023430245.1 Pseudomonadota bacterium | reverse complement strand
GCTGAACAACGTAGGCAGGGATTTGCCCATGAATCGGACCTTCGCGGCCCGCGGCGTAACGATCTCCTTGGTGGTGCTGGTGGGACTTGCTGCCCTGGTATGGTGGCTGATCGCGTCGGGACGAATTGACGGATTTCCTGTCCCGAATGCGAGCAAGACTCCGGCCGATCAGCCCAAGCCGGTCGCAGCTGCACCTGCACCCGCGCCCGAGAAACCTGCTTCCGCGATCACCGAGGCCAACAAAGCGATCAAGGACCTTGGCGACCGGCTCGGGCCATCGACTCCTCCGGCAAGCACGGATCCCGCGCCTTCATTCGACGTTGCGCGGGTCGAGCCGAATGGCGAGGCTGTGATCGCGGGTCGCGCACTCGCGAACTCAACGGTTGAGCTTCTGGTGGATGGCCAGGGCCACGACCGGACGACGGCAGATTCGTCCGGTGCCTTCGTTTTCGTTCCAAAACCACTGCCGCCGGGAAAGTATGACTTGACGCTGCGCGCCACAGCGCCCGACGGAAGGGTGATGGTGTCGAAGAGTCCGGTGGCGGTCGCGTTGCTCCCAAGCGACCAGGCGCCGGTTGCCGCGCTGCCGGCGCCCAAAGCGCCGGCTTCTGCTCCGCCATCGTCTTCGGCCGCGCCACCGGTTGCGGCGGTGTCTCCCGCGACTCCCTCGGAAGCATCGAAGCCGCAGGATGGCGTTGCATCGAAATCGGCCGACCTGCGGATCGAATCCGTGGAGCCGGAAGCGGGCGGCGGTCTATTCGTATCCGGCCGCGCCGCGCCCGGGTCACGCGTCCGGCTCTATATGAATGACGGTTACATCGCGATCGGCACGGCTTCGCCCGAGGGGCGCGTGTCGTTTTCGATCCAAAGCGGGGTGCGGCCAGGCGACTACCGCATCCGGCTGGATCAGATGAATGCCGCGGACAGCGTCGCATCGCGGGTCGAGATGCCGTTCCGCGCTCCCGCGATTGTCGCGGCGCCGGCGGCTCCTGCGCCCTCACAAACCCCAGCAGTTCCTGCCGCTCCGGAATCGGTGATTGCGTCACGACAGCCGGAGCGAGAACCGGCACCTGCGGCATCGCTCTTTTCACCGCCGCAGGCGCCCGCGGTGGCGGAGCAGAAATTCGCGGCACCTCCGTCTGCACCAGCACCGCTCGCAAGCCCACCGACAGCAGTGCCCCCGACGCCAGCGCAGTCCGCGGCAGCACCGGCCGAGACTTCGCAAGCTTCGCCGTCGCAGCCGGCATTGCCCAGTTCCACGCCAAAAGGCCCGGCGAGCGGTCCTGCGAAGGAGCCGCCGTCGCAAAGTGCAGAGCCCGTTCCGTCGTCGCCGTCTGCTGTGGCGAGCGCGCCGCAACCGAAATTCACGACGTCCCCGGGGCAGGTTCAGGTCGCCACATCAGCGGCTGAACCGACTACGCGCTCTGCGCAAGCCGGCAAGCCGGATGCACCGGCCGCCCAGCCGCCTGCGCCTGTCGTGGCCACGCCCGGGCCGGATCCAAAGGTGGCCACGACAACGTCGCCGCGGATCGCAGAACGGGCCAAAGACCGTCGCGATGCCGTTGTCATCCCCCGCATCGATACGAGACTGATTGTGCGCGGCGACAATCTGTGGCGGATCAGTGAAGCCACGTATGGCCTCGGCCAGCGCTACACGGTCATTTTCGGCGCGAATCGCGACAAGATCCGCAATCCGGACCTGATTTACCCCGGCCAGATATTTGTCCTGCCGAAGGCCCGTTCAGGTCGATAGCCGGTTTGTGCGGGACTTCAGGCGCTTTGCTGGCGGCGCGTCGCTGCCGGCAGAGGCCTGTCCTGAGCTTGCGTCAGCCGAGATGCCCGCCGATTGACGATCTCGCTTGGGAGAGACGCCGAAGCGTTTGCGATAGGCTCGCGAAAAGTGACTGCCATTGGCAAAGCCGCAGGCAATGGCGATCTCCAGCAGCGGCAGAGCGGTTTCGTGAACCAGCGCCCGCGCGCGGTCGAGCCTGATCTTCAGATAAAGATTGCCGATGGTGGTGCCGAGATGGGCCGCGAACAACCTCTCGAGTTGCCGCACCGACAGCGAAATCGCACGTGCAAGCGCAGCCCGCGACAATGGTTTGTCGGTCGAGTCTTCCATCGCCTTGAGCGCATCGAGGAGTTTCGGGTGCGCGACACCATAGCGTTCACGTAGCGGCAGGCGTTGCGGACCGCTGCCGGCACGCAGTTGCGTCTGCAGGAACCATTCGCTCAGCGCCGTGGCGAGAGCAGATCCATGGTCTGCGGCGATGATGGCGCGCATCATGTCAAAGCCGGCAATACCGCCGGCACAGGTGAGGCGGCCGCGGTCGACTTCATACAAGCTGCGCCGTATGTCGAGTTGCGGAAATTGCTCCTCGAAGCTCGCCAGATGCTCCCAGTGAATCGTGCAGCGAAATCCATCGAGAAGTCCCGCACGCGCCAGAATGTACGGGCCGCCGGATATGCCGCCGATCCGGACCCCACGTCGCGCCAGTTTCCTGAGCCACGACAACGTACTTGCGCTGCGATGAAGTGCGGGATTGCCGCCCGCGCAAACGAGAATCAAGTCCAGGGGAATGTCGTCGCCAATGCGATGGTCTGCCGCAATCGTAAGTCCGCTGGATGCCTCCACCGCGCGGCCCTGCGTCGAGACATGGGTCCATTTATAGAGCGAACGGCCGGACAGCCGGTTTGCGGCACGCAACGGCTCGACGGCCGATGCATAGGACAGGAGCGAAAAGCCTGGGATCAGCAGGAAACCGATCCGGCGCGGGGCGGATGCGTTCATGAAGACCGGTTTCCGTTGAAATCTGCGCGAATGGCGCCAATGGGCAAGAAAACGTCGCTATTGGACAATAATCATGCCGGCCATCGGGGATCAATGGCGAACGTGCGGCGCGGGCCGCGCATCGGCGGCACACTTCCTTGCGCTATTCAGCCTTCAGCATCTTTTCGCAGGCGCTCCGCGGCAATCGCGGCTGGCAGCCGGTCTGGCGCGAACCCGAGCCCAAAGCGTCCTATGACGTCGTCATCGTCGGGGGCGGCGGTCATGGGCTCGCAACCGCCTATTATCTCGCCAAGAACCACGGCCTGACCAATATCGCGGTTGTCGAGAAGGGCTGGCTCGGCTCCGGTAATGTCGGGCGCAACACCACCATCATCCGCTCGAACTATCTGCTGCCCGGCAACATCCCGTTCTACGAACATTCGATGAAGTTGTGGGAGGGGCTGGAGCAGGACCTGAACTACAACGCGATGGTCAGTCAGCGCGGCATCCTGAACCTGTATCATTCCGACGCGCAGCGCGACGGTTATGCGCGCCGTGGCAACGCCATGCGGATGCATGGCGTCGATGCCGAATTGCTGGACCGGGATGGCGTCAAGGCGCTCCTGCCGTTTCTCGATTTCGACAATGCACGCTTCCCGATCCAGGGCGGCCTTGTTCAGCGCCGTGGCGGAACCGTGCGACATGATGCGGTTGCCTGGGGCTATGCCCGCGCCGCGGACCAACGCGGTGTCGATCTGATCCAGAATTGCGAGGTCACCGGCCTCCGCATCGAAGCAGGCCGCGTTACCGGCGTCGACACGACGCGCGGCTTTATCGGTGCACGCAAGGTTGGACTTGCGGTCGCCGGCAATAGCTCGCGGCTCGCCGCGATGGCAGGGCTCCGTCTCCCGATCGACAGTCATGTGCTGCAGGCCTTCGTTTCGGAAGGGCTCAAGCCGGTCATCGATATCGTGATGACCTTCGGTGCCGGACATTTCTATGTGAGCCAGTCCGACAAGGGCGGACTTGTCTTCGGCGGCGATATCGACGGCTACAATTCTTATGCCCAGCGTGGAAACCTGCCGGTCATCGAGGATGTGATGGAAGGCGCAATGGCGGTCTGGCCGGGCTTGGGACGGATCCGCGTGCTGCGTCACTGGGGCGGCATCATGGACATGTCGATGGATGGCAGCCCGATCATCGATCGCACGCCTGTTCATGGTCTCTACCTCAATGGCGGCTGGTGCTACGGCGGCTTCAAGGCGACGCCGGCATCCGGATTCTGCTTCGCGCATCTGATTGCGCGCGACGAGATGCATCCGGTGGCGAGTGCCTATCGTCTCGACCGCTTCGCTTCCGGCGCCGTGATCGATGAAAAGGGCGTCGGCGCCCAGGCTAATCTGCATTAGGGCCCGCGATGAGAATTCCCTGCCCCTATTGCGGCGAGCGCGACCGGCGCGAGTTTACGATCCTCGGTGACGCCGATCCGATGCGGCCGGATGGGATGGACGCCGATGCCGGCGCCATGTTCGCGTATGTCTATCAACGCGCCAATGCCGCCGGCCTGATGCGCGAATACTGGTATCACGGCGCCGGATGCCATGCTTGGCTGGTGGTGGAGCGCGATACCCGCACGCATGCGATCAAGAGCGTGACAAGCGCACGTCAGGTGGCGCTCGCGCGGCAGCGGGGAGGGGCATGATGGCCTGCCGTCTCCCTTCCGGCGGACGCGTCGATCGCTCACGACCCTTGCGCTTCACCTTCGATGGCAAAAGCTATCAGGGCTTCCAGGGCGACACGCTGGCGTCCGCACTGCTCGCCAACGGTGTGCGACTGATCGGGCGCTCGTTCAAATATCACCGGCCGCGCGGCATTTTGTCCGCCGGCAGCGAGGAGCCGAACGCACTCGTTGAGCTGCGCAGTGGAGCACGGCGCGAGCCGAATTCGCGCGCAACCACGGTCGAACTCTACGAGGGTTTGGAAGCCATATCGCAGAATCGCTGGCCGTCATTGCGCTTCGATCTGTTGTCGATGACGGCGCCGCTGTCGCCATTCATGAGCGCGGGCTTCTACTACAAGACCTTCATGTGGCCGACGCGCTTCTGGGAAAAGCTCTATGAGCCGATGATCCGCCGAGCCGCGGGACTTGGCCGCGCCGCCGGCCAGCCCGATCCCGATCATTACGAGAAGGCCTTCCTGCATTGTGACGTGTTGGTGATCGGAGCGGGTCCTTCCGGCCTTGCGGCTGCGCTGGCTGCGGGACGTTCCGGGGCTCGTGTCGTGCTGTGCGACGAGAGCTTTGAACTGGGCGGCAGGCTTTTGTCCGAGCGCGAAACAATCGACGGCGCTCCCGCAGAGGCATGGCTTGCGTCTGTGATCTCCGAACTTGCGTCATTGCCCGAGGTTCGGATCATGCCGCGAACCACGGTGTTCGGTGTCTATGACGGTGGCACCTATGGCGCGATCGAGCGCGTCGCCGATCACCTTGCCGAGCCTCCGGCGTTTCAGCCGCGGCAGCGCTATTGGCAGATTGTCGCGAAGCAAGCTGTTCTTGCATCCGGCGCGATCGAGCGTCCGATCGTGTTCGGCGGCAACGATCGTCCCGGAGTGATGCTCGCGGGCGCGGTTCGTACTTACGTCAATCGCTTCGGTGTACTTCCCGGCCGCCGATGCGTCGTGGTCACAACCGGCGACGATGGCTGGCGCACCGCACGCGATGTCAGCGAGACCGGTGGCGAGATCGTTGCGATCGTGGATTCGCGGCGTGACGTCGATACGGGCTTGCGCGAGGCGGTCGACAAGGTGGGCATCCGCGTCATCCTCGGCGCGCAAGCGCAGTCGGCGCATGGCCGGACGTTTGTCACGGGCCTCGATGTGCTGCATGACTCTGGCGAGGTCGAGCACCTGCGTTGCGATCTGGTCGCCATGTCCAACGGATGGAATCCGGCCATTCATCTGACCACGCATCTTGGCGGGAAGCCCGCATGGGACGAGACGCGATGTGCGTTTGTTCCATCGCTGCAATTGCCGCCCGCGCTGTCGATCGCGGGCTCGGCAAGCGGCGAATTCGGATTGAGGCGCGCGATCGAGCAGGGCGGATTGGCAGGGACGGCGGCCGCTGGAGATTGCGGGTTCGATGCACAGCCCTTGCCGCCGGTGACGACCGGACCGGAGCCACACGCGTGCGCGCCGGTTTGGACAGGGTTGACCGGCAATGCAAAAGCCTTTGTCGATTTCCAGAACGACGTGACCGCCTCGGATGTGCAAATCGCGCATCGCGAAGGGTTTCGCGCGGTCGAGCATCTGAAGCGCTACACGACGCTGGGCATGGCGACGGATCAGGGCAAGACTTCGAACGTAACCGGCCACGCGATGATGGCGGCGCTCTGCGGCGTCGACATTGCGCGCGCCGGTACGACGGTGTTCCGCCCGCCCTACACGCCGGTCGCGATCGGTGCGCTGGCAGGACATCATCGGGGCAGGGATTTCCGCCCGTATCGCCTCACCCCGTCGCATGCCTGGGCGAAGCAGCAGGGCGCCGTGTTCGTCGAGACCGGCCTGTGGCTGCGCGCCCAGTATTTTCCGCGGACCGGAGATAGGGACTGGCTCGACGCGGTGATCCGTGAGGTCGACGCGGTGCGCACCAGCGTTGGCGTTTGCGACGTCTCAACGCTTGGCAAGATCGATGTCCAGGGCGCGGATGCCGCCGAGTTTCTCAATCGTGTCTATATCAATGGCTGGAGCAATCTTGCGATCGGCAAGGCCCGTTACGGCCTGATGCTGCGCGAGGATGGCTTCGTCATGGATGACGGAACCACCGCGCGGCTAGCCGACACGCATTTCGTGATGACGACGACCACTGCGAATGCCGCACGGGTGATGCAGCATCTGGAATTCTGTCATCAGGCGCTCTGGCCTGGGCTCGATGTCCGGATGGTGTCGGTCACCGAACAATGGGCGCAATATGCGATTGCCGGCCCGCGTTCGCGGGACGTGCTGCGCGGGGTGATCGATTCGCAGCACGACATTTCCAACGAAGCCTTTCCTTATCTGGCGTCGGGCCATGTCACCGTCGGTGGCGGCATCGCGGCGCGCCTGTTCCGGATTTCGTTCTCGGGTGAACTTGCCTATGAGCTTGCGGTGCCGGCCTCCTACGGCGACGCCGCGATCCGCGCGATCATGGCGGCCGGCAAGCCTTACGGCATCCATCCCTATGGCACCGAGGCGCTGAGTGTGATGCGAATCGAGAAGGGGCATGTCGCCGGCAACGAACTAAACGGGCAGACCACGGCGCGCGACCTTGGCCTGGAAAAAATGATGTCGCGCAAGAAGGATTACATCGGTCGCGTGATGGCCGCCCGGCCGGCTTTGCTCGACCCGGCGCGACCACGCTTTGTCGGCTTTCGTCCGGTCGATCCGGCGGACCGGTTGCGTGCTGGCGCGCATTTCGTTGCGGCCGGCAAACCCGCGACCGCGGAGCACGACGAAGGCTTCATGAGTTCGGTCGCGTATTCACCCACGCTCAAGCACTGGATTGGACTTGGCTTCCTGAGCAACGGCCCGGAGCGGATCGGCGAACGCATCCGTTGCGTCGATCCGCTGCGCGATGCGGCCTTCGATGTCGAGGTGTGCTCGCCGGTCTTCGTCGATCCCAACGAGGAGCGACTGCGTGTCTGAGCGAGCGATATCGTGGCAACGAACAGGCGTCTGGGACGGTATTGTCCATCCTGGGCGATCGGGTGCTGACCGCGCCGAGCCCGGTGTCATCATTACGCCACGGCAAGACTTCTCTCTGGCCACTGTGATCGGATCGCATGAGGAGGGCTCAGAGCTGGAGCGCCTGTTCGGTGAGCGCTACGCGGTTCAGCCGCCGCATGCGCCGCACGTCGTGTGCGGCGCGTCGATCGACCTGATCTGGTCGGGGCCATCACAATGGCTCGCGGTATCGGTGCGCCCGCAAATGCCGGCAGAACTGCAGTCGGAGCTTGCCGGCATCGCCGCAGTCACCGGTCAGACCGACGCCCGCGCAGTCCTGCGCCTGAGGGGGCCACATGTGCGCGACGTGCTCGCGAAAGGATGCCCGGTCGATTTGCATGAACGCGCGTTTCGCCCGGGCGACACCGTGATCACGGCAATCGGCGGGATCGGCGTTCAACTCTGGTGGGCGGATGTCGATGACGCCGTGCATCTTGCGGTTCCACGCAGCATGGCGGGCAGCTTCTGGTCCTGGCTGCTGCCGTCCGCGCAGGAATTCGGCGTCGAGGTGATGCTGCCGCGGGGTGGCTAGGTCTTGCGCTTGCCTCCGGCCGCGACACGGGAGGCAAGTTCTCGCGTCGACGGGATACGACGTTCCGGATCGCCGGAGGCCGCATCGTCGCGAGCGAGATTCTCGATGATGGCGAGAAGCGTCCGCCGGGTGGCCGCGATGTGCTCGGGCGCCACGCCGCCGACCGCGATCCGGTTCACGTCTTCCGCCAGCGGGACCAGTTTGTCCTTTAAATGGCGGCCCTTAGGCGTCAGGAATACGTAGATGTTCTTGCGATTGTCGGGCAGCTGGCGGCGCGAAATGTAGCCGAGTTTCTCCATCGCATTGAGCGCCGAGAAGGTGGTCGGCTCCATGACGCCGGCTTCATCGCTCAGCTCGCGTTGTGTAAGTCCTTCTTTTTCCCAGAGAATTCGCAGAAAAGTCCAATGTCCGAGCGACACGTCGTGGGCGGTCAGGCGCATCTGTAATGCTCTTAGAAGTGCCCTTGTAGCGTCCTTGACGAGGTGCGCGAGGCGATCGTCGGGCACAGCCTCGCGCCAATGCTTCAGGATGGTCTCGGTACCGCCGCGCTTGCGCTCGCTCATCGGCCTGCTCCGCGCAACCCGACCTGATGGCGCAGCATGCCCTCGGCCTGCGCTTCCGCCGACTCCAGGACCGCCAGGCAAACCTCCAGCGTCGCGCGCGACCATTCGCCGTCATGCAGCGGCGGCTTGCGCTCCACCACCGCGCCGTAGAATTCGTCGATCACCTCGGCGCGCGCAATCGCAGGGACCGGCACCGGATCGAACCCGACCGCGTCGTCGCCGTAGATCATGACTCCGTCCGGCGTCGGCCGCAGATCGCCGAACTCGCACGACACGACGAACACGCCGAAATGCTGATGGCTGCGGTTCGGCGGTGGCGCACCCGCGGGCACATAGCTGGCGCCGCCGTAATTGCGGGCGGCTTTGAGCGCGGCCTCCTCACCGGCATTCGACGCTGCCCGCAACGCCTTGCGCATCGCCCCGTAGCGCGAAGGGTCCTTCGGCAGTCCCATCTCGCCGATAAAGCCCATGAACTCGTCGGAATCGAAATGCGCGTAGCCGCTATAGCTGCAGGAGGCGAACGCGCCGTCCTCGAAGCCGAGCAGCGCGGAATAGGCGCCTTCGGTCGGCCGATTGGGATCCCAGTTTCCGGTCATCGCCCGCACGCTGCGCACGCGCCCGCCGCCCAGCAATCTGACGATGTCGATCTGATGCGCACCCTGGCTGAAGATCACGCCGCCGCCTTGGGCGGTGTCGAGTTCCTCGGGCCGGCGCGGCCGCACCATGTAGTCAGTGTAATTGAAGGCGTGGATCATGCGCACCGCGCCATAGGCGCCGCTGTCGATCAGCTTGCGCGCATGCAGGATCGGCGCATTGAAGCTATGGCTGTGCCCGACCACGAGTTGCACGCCCGCATTCTGCACGGCGTCGATGATGCTACGGCACTCATCGAGCCGGACCGCGATCGGCTTCTCGACCAGCACATGCTTACCGCGCGCGGCTGCGATGGCAACGTGAGCGGCGTGCATCTGATGCGGGGTTGCGACATAGACCGCATCCACGGACGGATCGTCGCACAGGGCTTCGATCGTATCGTAGGTCGGCGCGCCGAAGTCAGCCTCGAACTGCTGGCGTGCTTCCGGTCGCAGATCGCTCGCAGCCGCGAGGGTAATGCGCGGATCGGCTGCGAACGTCGGCAGCATCAGCGTGAATGCGCGGCCTAGCCCTGCAATGCCGAGACGAATGGGGCGAGCGGCCATTGCTTAACTTATGTTCGGACAGGCGCCCCAAACTCCGTTCATTCCCGCGCAAGCGGCAATCCAGAATCGTGACTCTGGGTCTCCGCTTTCGCGGGGACGAACGGGACGGGGATGTTTCCGACTACCCATGCTGCGCTACCGATCGATCGTGAGTTCCGGCGTCTTCGCCCGCGACACGCAGATCATGATCTGGCTGTCCCGTTCCGCTTCCGTCAGCACCAGGTCGCGGTGATCGGCCTCACCCGCGATCAGCTTGGTGCGGCAGGTGCCGCAAGTGCCGCTTTCGCACGAACTCGGCACGTCGTAGCCCGCCGCCCGCATCGCTTCGAGGATTGTCGTGCCGGCAGGGACGTCGATCGTTGCGCCGCTTGCCGCAAGCTTGACCTTGAAGGCCGTATCGTCCGGCCGCCGCGCTTCGGCCTCGCTGAAGGCTTCGAAATGGATGGCGGTTGACGACCAATGGCCGGTCGCATCGCGCACGGCTTCCATCA
>JAEZBA010000222.1 GCA_023430245.1 Pseudomonadota bacterium | reverse complement strand
GCGTTAAGACGCGCGTCGAACGCTTCATCGATGAGCGGACCGGCAAGATGACCATGCTGAAAACCCCGGCGGTCATCCTAGATCGCGTGTGGTGTCAGGCCCGTTACAGCGAATGCCGGATGTTCTGCCCGCGCAGCATCTATTCGTGGTGGCGCGAAGTCTGGCTTGAGCGCGTGGAGGACCCGATGGTGGCGACACGCCCCGGAGACCGGGACGCTGCGGAACGCAAGTCGGACGCGGCCTGAAAAGCGGACTCGTTGTTCCCGGTTAAGGCTTCGTTGCGAGACCGGGGCGTTGCGTCCGGCGTTAAGGCGCCCGGTATTAACCTGAATTCGCTGAGTGAATTGTTGGTGGCCGCGGTCATGAATAGTTTAGCCAAACACCTGCCGGCGCTGGGAGCGGACATGTGCGGGTGCGCCGGATTCGAAGCATGACGTGTGACGACGCCCAAGCAAATGTGACGCGTGGCAGACCGAAGGTCACCATCGCGATTCCGACCTACAATCGCGCGGCCTGGATCGAGGGCGCGGTGATGGCGGCGCTCGCCCAGACCTATCCGGATGTCGAGGTGCTGGTTTCCGACAATGCCTCGACCGACGAAACGCCGTCGGTCCTGTCGCGATGCGACGACCCGCGGGTTCGCGTCGTCCGGCAGGACACCAATCTCGGACTGATCGGAAACTGGAATGCATGCCTGGCGCAAGCGCGCGGAGACTACATCGCGGTGGTGCCGGACGATGATCGGATCTCGCCATGGTTTCTCGAGCGGTGCATGAGCCTCGTGCAGGCCGATCCCGAGCTGCCGATCGTGCTTGGCCTGAGCGATCTGCGGCTTGTGAGCCAGGGAGGCCGGGTGCTGAAGGCCACTCCCAACAAGACCTTCGCCTCCGGCGTTTGGGACGGCGTCGATATTCTCAACGAGTTTCTGGAAGATCGCATTGCTGCGCAGATGTGCAGCATTCTGGTGCGAACGCAGGATCTGCGCGAGCAGGGTGGCTTTCCCCGAGGGATGCCGTTCTCGGTCGACAAGGCGGGTTGGGCCCCCTTACTTCTCACGGGCCGCGCCGGTTTCGTGAATGAATCCTGCGGGACGTTCAACGAACACGAAACCAACCATACGCATAGCCTCGATGCGGTTGCTTGCCTCGATGACGAGTGGCGGTTTGCGTCCTTGTTGATGACGTCCGCAGAGCAAAAGCTTCACGACCCGAAGAGGCGCCGCCTCGTCGTGCGGGGCGCGAAGCGCTATTTCGGCCGCCGTGCGCTGGAGATCCTGTCGACCTATCGAAGGGACGGCGCCAGTCTCGGCGAGGTATTGCCCCTCGCGTGGCGCTGGAAGACGAGCCTTGTTCATTTGCGAATCGACAGTCCGGTCAGGCTTGCGCGCCTGGTCTCGGTGCTGCTGCTGCCGAAGGCGCTGACCGTGCAGGTGCGGCGCCTGAAACGATATTACGAGCGGGATCTGAGCTGGAAGACCTGACGATACGCGGTTGTCGATGGCCTGCACGGCGGGCACATCGGGGCAGCGGGTTGATGTTGAACTTTTCGAATTCGGCGCGGCACCGATCATGTTGCCTCCGCCGTCATAACGGGAGCGTGTGATGCGAGTACTTGTAACCGGCCACAGGGGCTATATCGGCACTGTCCTGACGCCGATGCTGCTGAAAGCAGGCCATGAAGTTGTCGGCCTCGACAGCGATCTTTATGAGCGCTGCACATTCGACCATGGCGGCGAGATTGTCCGCGTTCCGACGATCCGGAAGGACGTCCGCGACGTGGAAGCGCGCGAGCTGAACGGCTTTGATGGCGTTCTGCACCTTGCCGCCCTGTCGAATGACCCGCTGGGCGATCTGAGGCCCGGTCTCACTGACGACATCAATCATCGCGGCAGCGTCCGGCTGGCTACCTTGGCCAAACAGGCGGGCGTCCGCCGGTTCGTCTTCGCGTCGTCCTGCAGCAATTACGGCCAGGCCGGCGAAGAGATGATCGACGAGACCGGCGATCTCAATCCGGTCACCGCCTATGGCGTCTCCAAGGTGCAATCCGAGCGCGGCATTGCACTTCTGGCCGATGACCGCTTCTGTCCGGTCTATCTGCGCCCGGCGACGGCCTATGGCCTTTCGCCGCGCCTTCGCTTCGATATCGTGCTGAACAATCTCGTGGCCTGGGCCTACACGACCGGCCGCGTCCATCTGAAGTCCGACGGCTCGCCCTGGCGTCCGATCGTCCATATCGAGGACATCTCCGGTGCCTTTATCGCGGCCCTCGAGGCGCCGGCGGACGCGGTCTGGAAACAGGCCTTCAATGTCGGCCAGACCGCGCATAATTACCGCATCCGCGATCTGGCACAGATCGTTGCCGACGTTGTCCCGGGCTGCAGCCTCGAATTCGCCGACGACGCCGGTCCGGACAAGCGGTCTTATCGTGTGAGCTTTGAAAAGATCGCGAAAGCGCTTCCGGCCTTCAAGCCGAAATGGGACGCCCGCATGGGCGCCGAGCAGCTCTACAAGGCCTATCGCGAGGCCGGGGTCACGCTCGAAGAGTTCGAAGGCCCGCGCTATCAGCGTATCGGCCATATTCGCAAGCTGATCGCGGACGACATTCTCGACGGCGACCTGCGTCACAAGCTGGCTTACGCTGTCTGACGTGAGGATAAAGCGCGGCGCGGCCGCGCGCAGAGAGCATCAGGCCCGGGGCTCACATCGGCTTTGTCGATGCG
>JAEZBA010000157.1 GCA_023430245.1 Pseudomonadota bacterium | reverse complement strand
GGCGTTGGTACTCGCCGTAATAGCGGGGCTTGGGCTTATGCTTGACGACCGGCTTCTTCTCCAGGACAGGCGCTTCTTTCACCAGCTTCTGCGGCGCGCCCTTGGCGGGAGGCGGCGGCGCGCCTGGAGTCGCGTCACCGGGCGGAGGTGCGCCGGCAGCGGAATCCTCCTGTCCCGGAGGAGCGGCGTCCGGTGCGGGTGCGGCCTGCTGCTGCAACGGGCGGCCCGGTCGGCGCCGCTGTGGCGCGGCCTGTTCGGGCGGAGCCGCGTTGGCGTTGGCCGCGTCCGGTCCAGGATCCTGATCCGGGGCAGCAGCGGCCGCCGGAGCACCTTCGCCACCCGGTGCGGGCAAGACCTGGATCTGCCGGGTCTGTCCTTGCTGAGCGGAAGCGACGCCCAGTGCGGCTGCCATTATGGCGGCCGCGAAGGCGCACGTAAGCGATTTCGACATAACCTTCTCCATGGTCGGAAAGACGGTTCTTGTCAGTCGCAGTGTCGACGATGCGCGTTCGATGGGGCGCAACACGAAGCCGACAGCGGCCTCTGCTTTGACGCGAGTGTCCGCCCGAACTGGACAAATCGCAATGCGGTTTTGTTCAATGGGTCGTGATGGAAGCGCCCGCGTTCGGTGCCGGTGCCTGCAGATAAAGCAGACCGAACCCGATCGCCGGAACCAGGATGTCGGTCCAGAAGACGACCCCGGCATTGCCGGGCGCGAAATTCCGCCCCGCGATCATCTGGTAGATATGTCCGCCCGCGGCCCCGAGGAGGAACAGAGACGGCCCAACCACGGCGGCGATGCGCAATCCGCGATCGCCACGGAACGCGAGAAAGCCCACCGCCGCGAATCCCAGGCTCGCGAAGCCGACCTCCGTCTGGAACGGGCTGTCGGCCCAGCCGATGAAGCGTGCGGCCATATCACCGAAGAACACGTGCATCACGAAATTGTAGAAAAGGCTGACGCCGATCGAGAACAGTAGGAAGTAGGAAAACAGCGCTTCGACGAGTTGGGCACGGCTGCGCGGATGCGGTTTCGACAGATAGGCCACAGCCGATGCGATCAACCCGACGACAAGGAGAGTGAGGGTGAAGTTCGAGAGCACGAAGCGGATGACAGATTCGATCATGGTGTTCCGTAGGGCAGGAGACGTCCGCCGTTGGGTTGCGGCTTTGGTTGCGGCCTTGCAGCGGACTTGGCAGACGCCGGGACAGGGACCATATTTGCCGCATGAGCGACACCCTGACCAAGACTTATCCCGTCACCCGCACCGACGCCGAGTGGCGCGCGCTGCTTTCCCCCGAACAATATTACATCATGCGCGAGCATGGGACCGAACGGCCCGGCAGCTGCGCGTTGAATTACGAGAAGCGCGCCGGCACCTTCGAATGCGCGGGCTGCGGGCAGCCGCTGTTCAAGTCCGGCCGCAAGTTCGAGAGCGGCACCGGCTGGCCGAGCTTCAACGATCCGGAGCCCGGCGCGGTCGAAACCACCGAGGACCGGACCTTCGGCATGGTCCGCACCGAGGTGCATTGCAGCCGCTGCGGCAGCCACCTGGGCCATGTATTCCCAGACGGCCCGCCGCCCACCGGCCTTCGCTATTGCATCAATGGCGTGGCGATGAACTTCAAGCCGGGCTAGTGTCCCGAATCCGAAGTCCGCTTCATTCCGCGGCTTGGTCGTGAACGGACGTCGGATTCGAAGGACACTAGCAAACCTATGATTATAGTGTGGTTTCGTTCGGAAATCCGCTTGGAGAGCCTGCCGCGAGAATGAAGCGTATTTCCTAACCACCACACTAGCGGCGTTTCAATTTTCCTACGGCGCGCTATCCTGCCGGCCGCAACCCTGCGGAGGCTGGGATATGCCGGACACCGCCACCCGCGAGATCGGCCGCGTCTATGCCGCGCGCGGCCCATGGATCGACGGCGTCATGCCCGGCGATCGGGCCGACGATGTCCATTTCGAAAGCCGGCCAATTCCGGAAGAAGCCTGGACTGCATTCGAGAATTCGGCCCTGTGCGAGCACATGCATGGCCTGCCGCATGAGGGCATCATCGGATCCTACGAGGAGTTCTGGTTCAAGGCCGAGCAGCTCGCCGCGCTGGTGGCTTTGATCGAAACCGAAGCGCCGAAAGCGCCGGCTGCGGCGCGCACCTGGCTTGCCGATGTGGTTCGGTTTTCGCGGCGCGCGCAGGAACGCGGTGTCGGCGTCACCTTCATTGTCGGCGGATGAGTGTGCCGACGGATCGCGCGAAACCGTGATCGGATCGCGGCTGCCACAACGGCGATCCTGACATATCATGCTGGCCAATGCCCGTGCCGCCCCGAGGCT
Source organism: Pseudomonadota bacterium (assembly GCA_023430245.1). Taxonomy (GTDB): domain Bacteria; phylum Pseudomonadota; class Alphaproteobacteria; order Rhizobiales; family Xanthobacteraceae; genus Pseudorhodoplanes. Next base: position 820 of record JAEZBA010000157.1, on the reverse strand, counting down.
GCGATGCCCGACCCCAACGTCAAGACCCGAACCAAAACGAAGACCAAGACCGCACGGCCGCCTTTGTTCAAGGTGATCCTGCTCAACGACGATTACACGCCGCGCGAGTTCGTGGTGCAGGTTCTGAAGGCGGTGTTCCGCATGGGTGCGGAGCGCGCGCAGGCGGTGATGTTGACGGCGCACCGGCGTGGCGCCTGCGTGATCGCGGTCTATACCCGCGACGTCGCCGAAACCAAGGCGAAGGAAGCCACCGATCTCGGAAAGCAGAACGGCTATCCGCTGTTCTTCACCACCGAGCCGGAAACCTGAGCGGACTGTCCGCCCGCAATTTGGCTGCTCAACAAATTTGGCTGCTCAGCGGTTCGGCTGCTCATAGTGTCGCGCGACAGGGTGCCCCGTACTCGGTAGCAGGCCTCGCGCGTTACCATGGCAATTGCCAAAGCGCGGAGATTTGCCATGACGGAAATCAGGCGCAATGAGGAAGCGCTCGAACTGCGCTCCGGCGGCACCACGCTGACGCTCGACAAGAGCGACGGCAAGGCGGTGCTGCAGCGCAAAATCCTCTTCGTGAAGATGAAGCCTGCCGAGATGAGCCTGTCGGACATTGCCGACGTGACGCTCGATATTGCCTTTGACGGCGCCTCGGGCATCGAAATGTGCAACGCGATGCTGGTGTCGCGGGAGGGCGCGGCCTTTGCGGGGCCCGGTACCCACACGGCGTATGCGTAAAAACCCGCGACCGCGATGCGCGAGTTTCTCGGGCTGCACTGACGCCGCTCAGGCGTCCGCATCACCATGGCCGGTCCGGCGCTTGACGCGC
>JAEZBA010000144.1 GCA_023430245.1 Pseudomonadota bacterium | reverse complement strand
GCGGCGGCCGCCCTATCTTTAGCCGGCCTTGATCTCGCGCTCCTGCGCGCGACAACGGCACGGCGCGAAGGATGGCGAACGTTTTTTCGAACATTGTCGAGCAGGCGCGCCTGACCTCACAGGCGCTGTTCGAATACGGGCACAGCCTGTTCGAGCCGACTGTGCGTATCGGCGTGACCGGCCTGTCGCGCGCGGGCAAAACCGTATTCATCACCGCGCTGGTGCATGGGCTGCTGCGTGGCGGCCGTTTTCCGGTCTTCGAGGCGATGGCATCAGGACGGATCGCCCGCGCCCGACTTTCGCCGCAGCCCGACGACACCGTCCCCCGTTTTGCCTATGAGGCCCATCTCGAGCAATTGCTGAAAGAGCGGCACTGGCCGGAATCGACCCGGCAGATCAGCGAGCTGCGCCTGATCATCGACTACCAGTCGCGCAACGGCGCGATGCGCGCACTCACCCTCGACATTGTCGACTATCCCGGCGAATGGCTGCTGGACCTCGCGCTGCTGACGCAAAGCTACGAGCAATGGTCGGCCGAAACCATCCGGCTGTCGCGACAGGGCGATCGCGCCCATCTCGCGGCCGCTTGGCACGCCGATCTCGCCTCGCTCGATCCGACGGCGCGCGCCGAAGAGCCAGTCGCACAATCCGCGGCGAGACATTTCACCAAATATCTGCGCGACTGTCGCGACGAGCGCTTCGCCCTCAGCCTTCTGCCGCCCGGGCGGTTTCTGATGCCCGGCGAACTCGCAGACTCGCCGGCGCTGACCTTCGCGCCGCTGGACCGGCTGGAGGGATCGCCGCCATCCGGCTCGCTCTGGGCGATGATGCGGCGGCGTTATGAATCCTACAAGGACGCGATCGTGCGTCCGTTCTATCGCGAGCACATCGCGCGGCTGGACCGCCAGATCGTGCTGGTTGATACCCTCACCGCGCTGAATGCCGGACCCGACGCCATCAACGATCTCGAGCGGGCGCTGGCTGCGATCCTCGACAGCTTCAATGTCGGGCGCAATTCGATCATCTCCGCTTTGTTCGCGCCGCGGATCGACCGCATCCTGTTTGCCGCCACCAAGGCCGATCTCCTCCATCACACCTCGCATGACCGGCTGGAACGCATTCTCGAACGGCTCGTCACCGACGCCACCAAGCGCGCGGACTACTCAGGCGCGCGCATCGATGCAATTGCGATGGCCTCGGTGCGCGCGACCGGTGAAGCGCATGTCGGCGGGCCGCACGGTTCGCTGCACGCGATCATGGGGACGCCGCTTGCCGGCGAGCGCGCCGGCGGTCGCGTCTTCGACGGCAATTCGGAGATTGTGATCTATCCCGGCGATCTGCCGGACAATCCCGATGCGATCTTCGAATCCGAGACCCGCTTTCGCGGATTATCCAATGTCTCGTCGGATGACGCCGACTATCGCTTCCTGCGGTTTCGTCCGCCGCTGCTGGAGCGAACCGATGCGGGCGTCCCCGCCCTGCCCCATATCCGTCTCGATCGCGCGCTCGAATTCCTGATCGGAGACCGTCTGAAATGACTGCCCGTCCACGCCGCCCTGCGATCTTTTCGCCCGACGATCCGAATGTGGTGGTGACTGCGGCTAAGGACGATCCGCTGGTCGAAATTCTGCGGGAGGCCGATGCGGCCGACGCCCACCTGCCCGCAGTCGCATCGGCGACGGCCCCGCGACGGCGCTTTCCCTGGCGCAAGATCTTGTTCGGCGCACTGACCGGTCTCATTTCGCTCGGGATCGGACTTGCGGTGACGAAACTGATCGAAGATCTGTTCGCACGCTTCGAGGCGCTCGGCTGGTTCGCTCTCGCTCTCGCAGGTCTGGCGCTTCTGGCGCTGCTGGCCATTGCCTGGCGCGAGTTTGCCGGGCTGTCGCGGCTTGCCAAGATCGATCATATCCGCGAGCGGGCGGCGGAAACGCTTGCCACCGACAACCGCGCCGAAGGTCAGGCCATCCTGCGCGATCTGCTCGCGATCGAAAGCCAGTTACCCCACCTCGCAAGAAGCCGCACGAAGCTGCAGGCGCATTTTTCCGAGATCATCGACGGCGCCGACCTGATCCGGCTGGCCGAGCGCGAATTGATGGCGCCGCTCGACCGCGAGGCGCGTCAGCTCGTCAGCAATGCCGCCAAGCGTGTGTCGATCGTGACCGCGGTGTCACCGCGCGCGGCGATCGATATTTTCTTCGTGCTGATCACGACGCTTGGGCTCGCGCGCAAGCTGGCGCTTCTCTATGGCGGGCGACCCGGCACCCTCGGGATGTTCCGGCTGCTGCGTCATGTCATTACGCATCTGACCATCACCGGCGGCATGGCGGCGGGCGACAGCCTGATCCAGCAGGTGATCGGGCATGGTCTTGCCGCCAAGCTGTCGGCGCGGCTGGGCGAAGGCGTGCTGAACGGTCTTCTGACCGCGCGGCTCGGCATTGCTGCGATCGAGGTGACGCGGCCCTTGCCATTCTCCGCATTGCCGCGTCCAACGCTAACCGAAGTTGCCCGCGGCGTGGTGAAAAGCGCGGACAAAGCCGAAAAATAAACGCGCCATGTTAACCATAAGTTGAGTCACGGCCCCAGACGGTGTAAATTAATACCGCAATGGAGGGGCTGAGGAGATGCGGGCTCAGGTTGCTTCGACTATCGGCGCGTTTTTCACGATTTGGCTTTTCGCTTCGACTGCTCTTGCGTCCGATAAAGTTGCGCTGATCATCGG
>JAEZBA010000141.1 GCA_023430245.1 Pseudomonadota bacterium | reverse complement strand
GCCGGGGTCAGCGCATGGGCATTTTTGCCGGCTCCGGCGTCGGCAAGTCGGTGCTGCTGTCGATGCTGGCAAGAATGTCGAGGCCGACGTGTCGGTCATTGGCCTGGTCGGCGAGCGCGGCCGCGAGGTGCAGGAATTCCTGCAGGAGGATTTGGGCGAGGAAGGGCTGGCCCGGTCCGTGGTCGTGGTCGCGACGTCCGACGAGCCCGCCTTGATGCGGCGCCAGGCCGCCTATCTGACGCTGTCGATTGGCGAATATTTCCGCGACGAGGGCCGCGACGTGCTGGTGCTGATGGATTCGGTGACGCGCTTTGCGATGGCGCAGCGCGAGATCGGGCTGTCGGCCGGTGAACCACCGACCGCCAAGGGCTATACCCCGACCGTGTTCTCCGAATTGCCGCGTCTTCTGGAGCGCGCCGGACCGGGGACCCATGCCGGCACCATGACCGGGCTGTTCACGGTCCTGGTCGACGGCGACGATCACAACGAACCGATCGCCGATGCGGTGCGCGGCATTCTCGACGGCCATATCGTCATGCAGCGCGCCTTCGCCGAGCGCGGCCGCTATCCGGCCATCAACATCCTGAAGTCGGTGTCCCGCACCATGCCGCGCGCGGCCGATACGGCCTTCCTGCCGGTCATCACCCGCGCCAAGCAGGTGATGGCCACCTATGCCGACATGGAAGAACTGATCCGGCTCGGCGCCTACCGGCCCGGTTCGAGCGCGGAGGTGGACGAGGCGATCCGCCTGCACCAGCCGCTGGAGGCATTTCTGGGGCAGGCCAAGGACGAGGCCACCAGCCTGAATGAAGGATATCAGCGACTTGCCGGCATTCTCGGGAATCTGGAAACCGAAAAATAACGATAGCTCGGCACAATGCCGCCATATCCCGTCCGTGCGTGTTCGCGCGGCGATTGGAATTGGGGCTTCGGGGAGTATGTGTCGATGAAGTCGCGTGACACGCTGATCAAGCTGCGGAAGTTTCAGGTGGACGAGAAGCGCCGCCGGACCATGCAGATCGAGACGATGATTGCCGAGTTCGAGCGCATGAGCGTCGATCTCGAACGCGAGGTGAAGACCGAGCAGGACCGTGCCGGCATTCAGGACCCGTCGCACTTTGCCTATCCGACCTATGCGAAGGCAGCGAACCAGCGCAAAGAAAATCTGCGGCGCTCGATCGACGACCTGCGGGTTCAACTCGACGAAGCCAAGGCGGCGTTGGGCGAAGCGTTCGAAGAGCTGAAGAAGGTCGAGTTGCTGGATGAGCGCGACCAGGCCCGCGAGCGCGCCGACAACAATGCGCGCGAACAGATGGAGCTCGATTCCATCGGCATCATGCGGATCAAGAACGCCGTCCGCGCCTGAGCTGTACTTCCGGGGTGGTGGTCGCCGGGCCCTAGTGTCCCGAAGCCGAAGTCCGCTTCATTCTGCGGCTTGCTCGTAAGCGGACTTCGGATTCGAAGGACCCTAGCAAACCTTTGATTCGAGTGTGGTTTGGTTCGGAAATCCGCTTGAAGGGCGTGCGGCAAGTATGAAGCGGATTTCCGAACCACCATACTAGGGTCCGGCCATTGTCGTTTGCGTCTGCGCTATCGATTCATCAGGCTCAGTCGAGCGGCTTGGCCGGAAACTGCTCGCGTCCCTCGCGCGGATAATAGCACTGCATCGGCATCTGGCCGGTCGCCGGATTGCAGGTCCGCGCCCTGAGTTGCGGTGCAAAGCCCAGCTGGCTGTCGCGCTCATAATAGACGTTTGGACTTGCTGGCTGTGCCGACGGCCGCGCGGCCTGGACCGGCGCGCGCGGTGCTGCGCGTTCGCGCGTGTCCTGTTTCGCCGGAGGGCGGCGCGCCTGTTGCGCCCTGGGCTGGGGTGAAGATTTCGGTCCGGTGCGTTGCGTTGCGGCATCTTCGGACGCGCGGGCGGTGGTTGTGCCGGTTGTCGGACGAGGCGCCGGAATCGGAATCGCACCAGCGGCCGTGCTCGTAACCGGAGCCGTGTCAGGCTGAGACTCAGGCTGCTCTGCGACTCCGACAATGCCGGGCTCGACAGCCGCTCCCTGTGTGTGGGGCGGCGTGTCTGCAGGCCTGTTCTCGGCGGTTGCCGGTTCGGGAGCCTTGACTGCTTGCGCGGGCGCCGGCACTTCGCTGACCAACGGGTCGGGCGTCGACGGCTCAGCGGCCGGTTGCTCCGCCAGTTGCACCCCGGCGTCACGATACCAGCGATAGGCGCCGTCGGCCGCGAGCAAGCCGGTCGCAATGACAGCGGCGAGGGCCGCGTAGGCAATCACGCGCGGACAATTCTGAAATGGCAGACCTGCAGGCAATCTCATGGCGATACTCGGACGCTGGACCTGTCGAAGCCGTCCCGGGCGGCCTTCGCGCGGTCAATGGCGCGCGGATTCAGCCGCACAGATATGGATTCAAATGACATCGGCCAGTGTGTTGTCGAGCGGATTTTGGATTTTTGCTGAACAGGGCTGGTTAATGGGGGCGCCGGTTTCCCTTTGTGACGCAACGCTGAACAGCCTGTGGCAAAAGTGTAGCGAGCCCCTGGGCCCGGCTATTCGATCTTCATGCCGAGGGCGTTGACGCGCTTGGCCCATTCGCCGACATCGTCCTTGAAGCGCTTGGCGGCGGCGGCCTGATTGCCGGTGACCGGGTCGAAGCCGAGCGCGGCGAGGCGCTGCTGGAAGGCGGGCTGTTTGACGATGGCGTCTACCGCGCCATTGAGCTTGGCGACGATATCGGCCGGGGTCTTCGCCGGAACGAACAGGCCGACCCATGACGCCGCCTGGAAACCGGCGAAGCCCGCTTCGGCGAAGGTCGGGACATCGGTCATGGTGCCGACGCGCTTCTCGCTCATCACGCCGAGACCTTTCAGATTTCCCGAGCGCACCTGCGCGACCAGACCGCCGCCAAGCGTGATCGAGAGCAGATCGATGTGGTTGCCGACCGCGGCATTGATCGCCGGTGCGCCGCCCTGGAACGGCACATGGGTCGCCGGCACCTTGGCGATCTCCTTGAAAAAATATTCGGCCGCGATATGCGAGCCGGAGCCGACGCCCGCCGAACCGAAAGCGATGGTCTTGCCCTTCGCGGCGGCGAGAAAGTCCGCGAGCGACGTTGCTGAGTTGGCCTTGCCGACGGCGAAGGCTTCCGGTGACGAGGCGACGATCGCGACGGTTTCGAGATCGCTTGCGGCGAAGCCCTTGTTCCGGTGCAGCGTCTCGTTGATCGCGAGCGCGGTGGTGGTCACGAGGATGGTGTAGCCGTCGGGCGCCGCGTTCGCGACCTGTCGCGCCGCCAGATTGCCGCCAGCGCCGCCGCGATTCTCGACCACGACGGTCTGTTTGAGATTTTCGCCGAGCGATTGCGCGATCATGCGGCCGATGCCGTCCGCCACCCCGCCGGCGGCGAATGCGACGACGAAGGTGATCGGCCGCGTGGGATAATCCTGAGCTCCGGCCTCGCGCGGCGACAGGAGCACCAGGGCGCAGGCACAAACGAGCCAAGACTTATAATTGCGCGGCATGACGTCCTCCCGATTGCCCATTTTTGCGGCGGGCTTTGTCGAATGATTAGAGCGGCCATGCCAGTCAAAGACAAGCATTCCGTCTGTGGATGGAATAGCGAACCGCGATCCGTGTTCGCTGTCTTTAACAATCTCAAAAATGCCTGGAGCAGATCGATGTCGCCGCGCCTTGGTTGTTTTGTCGCCGTGGCTCTCGCCATATTCGCCACGCCTGCTGCGGCCGCCGAGGTGAAGGTGCTGACCGCCGGCGCCATGAAGCAGGTGGTGCTGGCGCTGCAGCCCGAATTCGAGAAGCAGGGTCATACGCTGGTGGTCGACAACGATACCGCCGGCGCCCTTCGCAAGCGGATCGAGGGTGGCGAAACCTTCGACCTCGCGGTGATTACGCCCGGCGTCATCGACGCGATCGGCGCTGCCGGCAAGGTGGTGCCGGGCACCAAGACCAATCTTGCGCGGGTCGCGATCGGGGTGATGGTGCCGAAGGGCGCGAAGCTGCCGGACATCTCGTCGGTGGATGCGTTTCGGAACGCGCTGATGCAGGCGAAGACCGTCGCCTACATCGATCCCGCGTCCGGCGGTTCGAGCGGGATCTATCTCGACAAGCTGTTCGAGAAATGGGGCATCGCCGACCAGATCCGCGCCAAGGCGAAGCTCAAGCGTGGCGGCTATGTCGCCGATCTCCTGGTCTCGGGGGATGCCGAACTCGGCATCCACCAGATCAGCGAGATTGTGCCGGTGAAGGAGGTTGTGCTGGTCGGCCCGCTGCCGGCGGAGATCCAGAACTACACCACCTATGCCGGCGCGGTTTCCACGACGGCGCGCGATGCCGGCGCGGCCAAGGCCTTCCTCGACCTGCTGGCCGGGCCCTCGGGCGCCGCCATGCTGAAAGACAAGGGGATGGAGAGGCCGGCGCCGTAGTCTCTCCGCTCGTCCCCGCGAAAGAGGGGACCCAGAACAAAGCTGGATTCCCGCTTGCGCGGAATGAGCTGAAGAATGCGGTCAGTTGACCGCTTCCACCGAAAGGACCGTCAGCCAGCGGCGGCCGCCGC
>JAEZBA010000112.1 GCA_023430245.1 Pseudomonadota bacterium | reverse complement strand
TTGGCCTCTTCGAACTTGCCGATGCGGCGCGCCACCGCGCCGGTGAAGGCGCCCTTCTCATGGCCGAACAATTCGGACTCCAGCAGCGCCTCGGGAATGGCAGCGCAATTGACGCTGATGAAATGCTTCTTGGCCCGCTTCGAACGGGTATGGACATAGCGCGCCAGTACCTCCTTGCCGGTGCCGCTTTCGCCGGTGATCAGCACCGAGGCGTCGGAGCCGGCGATTTGCTGCGCCAGCCGCACGACATGGCCCATCGACTCGTCGCGCCAGACCATTTCGCGGTCGTCGCTGGCGACGGCGGCAAGCACCGCGGCGATCATCTCGGGATCGGGCGGCAGCGGGATGTATTCCTTGGCGCCGGCATGAATGGCGGCCACCGCGGCCCTGGCATCGGTCTCGATGCCGCAGGCGACGATCGGCGCGTGGATATGCTCGGCCGCGAGCCGAGCCACCAGGCTTGCAATGTCGAGCGCGACATCCACCATCAGCAGATCGGCGCCGCGTCCCGAGCGCAGCACCGCCAGCGCCTGATCGGCATTCTCGGCGTGGGTCACCGAGGCGCCCTTGTCCATCGCATATTTGGTCGCGAGCGTGAGCTGGCCCTTCAGGGTGCCGACGATGAGGAGACGCATGATCCAGTTTCCTTATTGATACGCCAGCGCGTGGCTACTCGGCTTTGTCGGCCTTGATGATTTCGGTCATGGTCACGCCGAGCTTGTCTTCGACCAGCACGACTTCGCCGCGCGCGACCAGGCGATTGTTGACGTAAATGTCGATCGCTTCGCCGACCTTGCGGTCGAGCTCCAGCACCGCACCCGGTCCAAGCCGCAGCAATTCCGATACGTCCATGCGCGAGCGGCCGAGCACGGCCGAGACCCGAACCGGAACGTCGAACAACGCCTCGAGATCCGCCGCGGTCTTGCCGGTGGTCTCCGGCTCGGTGGCGATCGCCAGATCGCCCGGCGGCAGGGCGCCGTTCTCCAGATTTGGGAACGGAACGCCGGCCTGATTGTCACTCATCGTCGCCACCTCTCAACTCCGCATGACCGGGCGCGCGGCGCCCTTCCACAAATCGCTGCACCGTCTCGCCGATCAGCGCGTCCGCGGCCGCCCTGTCGCGCATCACTCCACCATCCGCCCATTCGATCCGGCAATCGCCGACCGCAATGTCCGGCTCCGCCATGATCAGCAGCCGGCCGTCGAAGCCGGTCTCGCGGGCGATCGCCGCGAGTTTCTCCTGCGCCATTTCGTAAAGCGCGTCGTTAACCCGAACCACGACATGCGGCGTGGTGACGAGTTCGCGGAAACAGTCCTGCGCCAGCGCTTCGATCTCGGCGAAGGGTTCGCGCGCGATCAGCGTCTCGGCCAATTTGCGTCCGGTCGCGACCGCGACCTCAACCGCTTCCGCCTCGACCCGCACTTCGACCGCCGACAGCCCGCGCGTCAGGATCGATAAAGAATGCGCGACACTTTCCATGGCGATCGCAAGCCGGCGCGCCGATTCGGTCGCGGCTTCCTGCTGGCCGGCGGCGAAGCCGTTGCGATAGCCGCGCGTTTCCGCTTCGCCGACCTTGGCTTCGTGCTCGGACAGCAGCACCGTATTCGCGGGCTTCGGCGCCCCGAAATCGATGTCGAACATGAATTTGGCGGGCGCGCTCATCAGTAAACCAGTTCCTCGTCGCCGCGCTGCTTGGAGATGATCAGTTCGCCCTTGGCCGCGAGATCCTTGGCCAGATTGACCAGCAGCACCTGCGCATCGTCGACGTCTTTGAGCCGCACCGGGCCGAGATTGCCCATGTCGTCGGTCAGCATCTTGGCCGCGCGCGAAGACATGTTGGCGAAGAAGAACTGGCGGACCGCCTCGTTGGCGCCCTTCAGCGCGACCGCCAGCTTGTCCTTGTCGACGTGACGCATCAGCGTCTGCGCCGATCCGGTGTCGAGCTTCACCAGGTCGTCGAAGGTGAACATCAGCGCCTTGATGCGTTCGGCACTGTCGCGGTTTTCTTCTTCGAGCGAGGTGATGAAGCGGGTCTCGGTCTGCCGGTCGAAGTTGTTGAAGATCTCCGCCATCACCTCATGGGAGTCGCGGCGGCGCGTCTTGGAAATATTGGACATGAATTCGGTGCGCAGCGTCAGTTCGACCCGGTCGATGACCTCCTTCTGGATCGACTCCAGCCGCAGCATCCGGTTGACGACATCAAGCGCGATATCCTCCGGCAGGATCGACAGCACGCGCGCGGCATGTTCGGGGCGCAATTTCGACAGCACCACCGCAATGGTCTGCGGATATTCGTTCTTGAGGTAGTTGGCGAGCACGTCCTCCTGGACGTTGGAAAGCTTCTCCCACATGTTGCGGCCGGCCGGCCCGCGGATCTCGTCCATGATCCCGCCGACGCGGTCGGGCGGCAGATATTGTTGCAGCAGGCGCTCGGTCGCCTCGTAATTGCCCATCAGGGCGCCGGTGGCCGACAGGCGGCTGACGAATTCCAGCAGCAGGCCTTCGACCAGATCGGATTCGACGGTGCCCAGCGTCGACATGGTGATCGACAATTGCCGCAGCTCGTCATCGTCGAGCAGTTCCCAGATCTTGCCGCCATATTCGTCGCCGAGCGCGAGCATCAGAACCGCCGCACGCTCCGGTCCGCTTAATTCGCGGGTCGGCCGCGGCGCTTCCGCCTGGCGG
>JAEZBA010000058.1 GCA_023430245.1 Pseudomonadota bacterium | reverse complement strand
AAATGGCAGAGCTTTATAGCACACTCGCGAGCAACGATTTTCTGATCTTCGATACCGAGTATCTTCTGAAAGGCGTACCAACCAAGGACGCGCAGCGGCTTTTCTGGAAGCGGAAGGAATTCTCGCTATCGAGCGGCACCCCGGCTTGGGTCGGTTACAAGCTCGATCCGTGGGGCAACTTCATCGAAGAGGCGCACCTCCTTTCACAGGCCATCGGCCTGACACAGACCGATCTGTGCTGTGTCAATCGGCGCCACCTTCCGGACTTCGTGCGCGCGCTCCAATTCATTGACGCTAGCCGATCACGCTACCAATAGGGGTGAGTCAACTTGGCTCAGGTGCGGCGGAGCCGGATCGGGATCTTGTTCCCGCACGAGTAGCATCCCGTGCCGCCCGCCACACATGCGACCTGTCGTCCATGCGGCGCGGAATGCGCTTGCGGCTCGTGCGTGCGGATGATTTTACTGTGTGTGCCTGCTGGTCGCGGGCCTCGTCATTTCCGCCTTGGGGAACCGTGAAATGCTGGTGCGCATCCTGACCGCGGGCTTTGTAGCCGCGATCGCTCTGTCTTCCGCCTCGCTTGCGAACCCTTCCATCTTCGATCCCGATAGCCGACTGCATGGCGGTGCCGCTCAGGGCGCCAAATCGCGGGGCCTGTTCGAAATCTTTGCGCTCCGGCGCCAGGAAGTCGGGTTCGAGACCAAGGAAAAGCCCGGCACCGTTATCGTCTTCACCAAGGACCGCAAACTCTATTACGTCCTCGGCAACAACCGCGCGATCCGATACGGGGTCGGCGTCGGCCGCGACGGCTTCACCTGGAGCGGCATCCACACCGTTTCCAACAAGCGCGAATGGCCCGACTGGCGGCCGCCGCCCGAAATGCGGAAGCGCCAGCCCGGCCTTCCGGTTCACATGAAGGGCGGCCCGGGCAATCCCCTCGGCGCGCGGGCGCTCTATATCGGCTCGACGATTTATCGCATCCACGGCACCCACGATCCCGATTCCGTCGGTGAGGCCGATTCGTCGGGCTGCATCCGGCTCACCAATGACGACATCGTCCACCTCTACGAGCGCGAGAAGGTCGGCGCCAAGGTCATCGTGGTGAAGTGAGCGCTGTGTCGGTCCGGACGCGGCCCATAGGCGCGCGTCCGGAATGACAAACTCTAAGCCGGCCGCCCGGCCGGCTCGCGCGTGAGCCCTTTCACCGCAAGCTCGTCGAGATAATCCTGCCAGTAGCGCGCGTGGTTGCGGCCCAGATCGGCAAAATAATCCCACGCATAGATGCCGGTTGAATGCATGTCGTCGAAGGTCAGCCGCACTGCGTAATTGCCGATCGGGTGGATCTCCAGAATCATCACGTCACGCTTGCCCGGCACGGTCTTGCGCTCGTCCGGGGAATGCCCCTGCACTTCCGCGCTCGGGCTCTTGACGCGAAGATATTCGGCCGCAAGCTCGAACCGCTCGCCGCTGTCGAATGCGACGATCAGCGTCTTGCGGTCCTTGCTCAGGCGAAGTTCGGTCGGCCAGGCTTGCGCGGTGCTCATGCCTCCTGATAGCGCCCAAATCGCGCCTGTTCCAAGGGTTTTGCCGTAGGCCCGAAATCCCTATATGAAGGCTCGAGGCTTGCTTATGAATGCTGCACCGCAACCGATCGAATTGGACCGTGCCGCGCCCCGCCCGCCGCTGGTGGACCCGTTCGCGCGCGCGATCTCCTATCTGCGAATCTCGGTCACGGACCGCTGCGACTTCCGCTGCGTCTATTGCATGTCCGAAGACATGGCGTTTCTGCCGAAAGCCGATCTGCTGACGCTTGAGGAACTCGACCGGCTCTGCTCCGCCTTCGTGTCGCGCGGGGTCCGCAAGCTGCGCCTGACCGGCGGTGAACCGCTGGTGCGGCGTGGGATCATGACGCTGTTCGCGTCCCTGTCGCGCCATCTGCGCAGCGGTGCGCTCGATGAACTGACCCTCACCACCAATGGCTCGCAGCTCGCGAAATACGCCAGCGAACTGAAAGACTATGGCGTCGAACGGATCAACGTATCGCTCGACACCCTCGATCCGGACAAGTTCCGCGGCATCACCCGCTGGGGTGACCTGTCGCGCGTGCTGGCCGGCATCGATGCGGCCCAGGCCGCCGGCCTCAAGGTCAAGATCAATGCGGTTGCGCTCAAGGGCGTGAACGAGGACGAGATCGCGGATCTCGTCGCGTGGTCACATGGCCGGGGCATGGACTTGACACTGATCGAGGTGATGCCGCTTGGCGACGTCGGCGAAGCACGGCTCGATCAGTATCTGCCGCTGTCGATGGTGCGCGGCAGACTGGCGGAACGTTATACACTGGACGACATCGATTACCGCACCGGCGGCCCCGCGCGCTATGTGCGCGTCGCCGAGACCGGCGGCCGCCTCGGCTTCATCACGCCGATGACCCATAATTTCTGCGAGTCCTGCAATCGCGTCAGGCTGACCTGCACCGGCACCCTGTTCATGTGTCTCGGGCAGGAGGATGCGGCCGATCTGCGCGCGCCGCTGCGGGCTTCGGAATCCGACGAGCTGTTGCATGCGGCGATCGAAGCTGCGGTCGCACGCAAGCCGAAGGGCCATGACTTCGTCATCGACCGCCGCCACACCCGCCCTGCTCTTCCCCGCCACATGAGCGTCACCGGCGGTTGACGCCGGTCTTTCGGAACTTGCCGGTGACCCAATCCGCTGCCAACCGTCGCGGCATGATTGCGCTGACGTTCGGCATGGCCGCGTACAGCGTCAACGATGCCTTCGTGAAGCTGGTCGCGACCGAATTGCCGTTCGGTCAGGTGCTGTTCCTGCGCGGCGCGCTGTCGGCTGTCATATTTTTGGTCGTGATTGCGACCACAGGCGGGTCCCGCCACGTCTTCACCGCCGGCAAGCCGATCGTACTATGGCGCGCAATGTGCGATGCGCTTGGCACCGTCTTTTTCATCGCCGCGCTCGTCAACATGAAGATCGCCGATCTCTCGGCGGTGGTCATGACCTCGCCGCTGATCCTGACCGCGCTCGCCGCGCTCACGCTCGGCGACCGCGTCGGCTGGCGGCGTTGGACCGCGATCGGCATCGGACTGGCGGGCACGTTGTTCATCGTCAAGCCGACCGCCGCGACCTTTGATGTCTGGGCGCTCGCCGGCCTGGCTGCGGCCTTTTTCTCCGCCGGGCGCGACCTTGCAACCCGACGTATCGATCACACCGTTCCGTCACTCGTGGTTGGGCTCTACGGCACGATCGCAGTGACGGTGGCGGGCGCGGCAATCGGTCTCAGCGAGCGGTGGATGATACCAAACGCTGGGCAATGGACTTTCATTGCAATCGCAGCGGCTTTCCTGGGGCTCGGGACATATCTGGTGGTGCATGCCTTTCGCGGCGTCGAGATCGCGGCGGTCGCGCCGTTCCGCTACACGCTCCTGCTCTGGATGGGGATCGCGGGCTATGTGGGCTTTGGCGAAGTGCCGGATCGATGGGCAATCGTCGGCGCCGGACTCATCGCGCTGAGCGGACTTTACGCACTTCACCGCGAGGCGGTGGCGCGGCGTGAGCTCGCAGCCAAGGCCCTTCCGCCAGCCTAATGTGCTTCCGACGCTCGCCGGTAAGCCTGCCGCGGACAGCCAAGCGGTTTCGAGCCACTTTATAGCCAAACTTTCCATTGACGGGCGCGCCAAGGTTCGGATTAGCTGTCATCACGATGGCCGGGGCGGCCGTCCGTGAGCGCTTAACAAGCGCCGGGATCGAGGGGATTCCGTTACCGTGCAAGCTTTGCTCGCAGTGAGCCGCTTTATCGATTCGATCAATTCGCGTCTCGGTAAATGGGTTTCCTGGCTCATCGTTGTCGTCGTCATCATTTCGGCCGCAAACGCAGTCAGCCGCAAGCTGTTCGGCCTGTCCTCAAATGCGTGGCTCGAGCTGCAGTGGATCATGTTCAGCGTGATATTCATGGCCTGCTCGCCATGGACACTGATGTCCAACGAACATATCCGCATCGACATCGTAAACAGCATGTTCCCGAAAAGGGTTCGCGACTCGATCGATATATTCGGTCACATCGCGTTCCTGCTTCCCTTTACCGTGGTCATGATCGTGACCGGCTGGCCATTCTTCCTCGCGTCCTTCCGGCTCAATGAGCAATCCTTCAATGCCGGCGGACTGCCGCAATGGCCGGCCAAGTCGCTCGTGGTGATCGGATTCACGCTCCTGTTCTTCCAGGGCATCTCCGAACTGATCAAGCGCATTGCCGTGATGCGAGGCCTCATCCCGGACCCGTTCGAGCAAACGCTCCATCCCGCGGAAGCCGAGGCCGAGCGCCTGCTCGCCGACATCAAGCCCGACAAATGACAGCCGAGCGTATCGCCCAGCCATGACCCAGATCCTGATTCACTACATGGCGCCGATCATGTTTGGCTCCCTGGTGGTGTTTTTGCTGCTGGGCTATCCGGTTGCATTCGCGCTCGCGGCGAACGGCCTGTTCTTCGGATTGATCGGCATCGAGCTCGGGCTGTTCCGTCCGGATTTTCTCGGCGCGCTTCCGGAGCGCGTCTACGGTGTCATGAACAACGACACCCTGCTGGCGATCCCCTTCTTCACCTTCATGGGATTGATTCTCGAACGCTCCGGCATGGCGGAGGATTTGCTCGATACCATCGGGCAATTGTTCGGCACCATTCGCGGCGGCCTCGCCTATGCGGTGATTTTCGTCGGCGCCCTGCTTGCCGCCACCACCGGCGTGGTCGCGGCGTCAGTCATTTCGATGGGACTAATCGCGCTGCCGATCATGCTGCGATATGGCTACGATCGCAGGGTCGCGACCGGCATCATCGCCGCGTACGGCACGCTGGCCCAGATCATTCCGCCGTCGCTGGTCCTGATCGTGATGGCAGATCAGCTCGGCCGTTCGGTCGGCGACATGTACGAAGGCGCTTTCATTCCGGGCCTCGTGCTGTCGGCGATTTATGCGAGCTACGTTTTCCTGGTGGCGAACCTGAAGCCCGCAGCGGCGCCCGGGCTGCCGCTGGAGGCGCTGACATACAAGGAACCGGACGGCAGCCGCGGCTTGCCGTCACTATTCATCGTGGTCTTGTTCTCCGGCGTTGCCGCCTATCTGTATATGCGCACGACGAATGTCTCGGCCGGGTCCGACTTCGTCGTTCTGACCATGTCGCTTGGCGTTGCGATTGCATTCTCACTGGCGATCATAAACCGCTTCGCGCGCATGAAACTGCTTTCGGTCATGGCCGAGCAGGTCATCTTCGTGATGGTGCCGCCGCTGGCGCTGATCTTCCTGGTCCTCGGAACCATCTTCATCGGTGTCGCAACGCCGACCGAAGGCGGCGCCATGGGCGCAGTCGGCGCGATGCTGCTCGCCATTGCCAAGGGCCGGCTGACATTCGACCTGACACGGCAGGCCGCGCAATCCACAGCCAAGCTGGCTTCGTTCGTGATTTTCATCCTGATCGGCGCGCGGGTGTTTTCGCTGACTTTCTACGGGGTCGACGGTCATCACTGGGTCGAGGAATTGCTGGTCGGACTGCCCGGCGGACAGATGGGCTTTCTCATCGTCGTCAATGTGTTCGTGTTCCTGCTGGCCTTCTTCCTCGATTTCTTCGAGATCGCCTTTATCGTCATTCCCCTGCTCGCACCCGCGGCCACCAAACTCGACATCGACCTGATCTGGTTTGGCGTGATCCTTGCGGTGAACATGCAGACATCGTTCATGCACCCGCCATTTGGGTTCGCGCTGTTTTATCTGCGATCGGTGGCGCCCCGGACCTCCTATGTCGACCGGGTCACCGGCAAGACCATGCCACCGGTCACGACCGGCGAGATTTACTGGGGCGCGGTGCCGTTCGTATTCATCCAGTGCTTGATGGTGGCGCTGGTGATCGCCTTCCCCGGCATGGTCATGCACTACAAATCCGGTCGGGTGGCGGCTGACCCCACGAAGGTCGAGGAGCAGCTCAGAAATCTGCCGGGCATCGAAATGCCGCCGCCGATTCAGTTCGACATGCCGCCGGTCATCAAGTGATCAAACTGACAAACTGAGCAGCGTGAGCGGAGAAGGTGCGAAGGCCCGATCATCGGGCTTTGCGCCAACTCGCACCCACGCTTCGCCAGCCGGATTGCGCCCTCAGCCACGCGCGCGGGCGCGGATCATGAAACTGTCATAGCCGTATTCGGCGACCTGCCACCACAGATATTGCTCGCTGCGGAACGCCATCACGCTATCGAGAACTTTCTTGAAGCCCGGATTCTTGGCCGATGTCTCGGCGTAAAGCTCATTCGCGGCGGTATAGCAGGCATCCATCACCGCCTGCGGGAACGAACGCAATTGCGCACCGCCGCCAACCAGGCGACGCAGCGCCGCCGGATTGGCCGCGTCGTATCGCGTCATCATGATGGTGTTGGCGACATGCGACGCGGAACTGACGATGGACTGATAGCTCTTCGGCAACTCGTTCCATTTCCCGATGTTGATGAAGTTGTGCAGCATCGGGCCGCCTTCCCACCAACCGGGATAATAGTAGAACGGCGCAACCTTGTTAAAGCCGAGCTTCTCGTCGTCATAGGGACCGACCCATTCCGCGGCATCGATCGTCCCCTTTTCCAGCGCCGGGTAGATATCACCGCCGGCAATCTGCTGCGCCACCACACCAAGCTTCACCAGCACGCGGCCGGCGAATCCGCCGATCCGCATCTTCAGGCCCTTCATATCGTCGGTGCTCTTGATTTCCTTGCGGAACCATCCGCCCATCTGGGCGCCGGTATTCCCCGCCGGAAACGCAATGATGTTGTACTTCTTGTAGAAGTCGTTCATCAGCTCGACGCCGCCGCCGTTGAACATCCAGGCGTCGATCATGCGCTGGTTGAATCCGAACGGAATGGCCGTCCCGAACGCGAAGGTCGGATCTTTACCGATATAATAATAAGAAGCGGTATGGCACATCTCGACAGTCCCATTGGTGACTGCATCGGCAGCCTGCAGACCGGGCACAAGTTCGCCCGCAGCAAACACCTGAATCTGGAAACGGTTGTCGGTGGCTTCGGCGACGGCTTTGGAAAAAACTTCGGCCGCACCGAAAATGGTGTCGAGCGACTTCGGAAAGCTCGACGTCAGGCGCCATTTGATGTCCGGGCTCGATTGCGCAATGGCGGGCGCGGCAATCGCACTTGTCGCAAGTCCGGCGGCCGCTGCCTGCAAAAACGATCTGCGTTTCATGGGCTCCCTCTCCAAAAAATGGGCGAGGCCTCTTGCGTGCCATGGCCGCTCGTACAGCCGTTCTGCTCGCCTAAGCGATCATGCGCGCACCAAAACGCAATATCCACAAAGAAAAAGAGCCGGCCCCTGGAGGCCGGCTCTTGAGACAACACCTGACGCCGCGGGATCAGGAGCGCGTGCGCGCCCGGATCATGTAGCTGTCAAAGGCATATTCCGCGACCTGCCACCACAGATACTCGTCACTGCGGAACGCGACCAGATTATCGTAGATCTTCTTGAAACTCGGATTGCTCGCGGAAATCTCCGCATAGATGTCGTTCGATGCCTTGAAGCAGGCGTCGAGGATCGGTTGCGAGAACGGCCGCAACTGCGCACCGCCGGCAACCAGGCGTTTGATCGCGAGAGGATTTTCCGCGTCGTATTTCGCCGTCATCGTGATGTTGGCGGTGTCGGACGCAGACTTCACGATCTGCTGATAGCCCTTCGGCAGTGCGTTCCATTTGTCGATGTTGATGAAGTTATGGATCGACGTGCTGCCTTCCCACCAGCCGGGATAGTAGTAGAACGGCGCGACCTTCTGGAAGCCGAGCTTCTCATCGTCATACGGGCCGACCCATTCGGCGGCGTCGATGGTACCCTTTTCGAGCGCAGGATAGATTTCGCCGCCGGCGATCTGCTGCGGCACCACGCCGAGTTTCGACATGACCTGGCCGGCCAGACCGGCGATCCGCATCTTGAGACCCTTCAGGTCGGCAACCTCCTTGATCTCCTTGCGGAACCAGCCGCCCATCTGACCGGTGGTGTTGCCTGCCGGCAGTGCGATGAATTTGAACTTGGCATAGAATTCATCCATCAGCTTGCTGCCGCCGTGCTGATAGAGCCAGGAATTCTGCATGCGCGTGTTCAGACCGAACGGAATGGCGCTCGCGAGCGCGAAAGTTGGATCCTTGCCGACATAGTAATACGAGGCGGTCTGGCACATCTCGACGGTGCCGTTGGTGACGGCGTCGGCCGCGGCGAGACCGGGCACGATTTCGCCAGCAGCGAATGGCTGGATCTGGAATTTGTTATCGGTCGCTTCCGCCACCGCCTTGCAGAAGGTTTCGGCACCGCCCCACAAAGTGTCGAGCGACTTCGGGAAACTCGAGGTCAGGCGCCATTTGATGTCGGGGCTCGATTGCGCGATGGCGGGT
>JAEZBA010000016.1 GCA_023430245.1 Pseudomonadota bacterium | reverse complement strand
GGTATGACGCTACACGAGAGAGGTCTCATGCCGGCACGAGAGGTGCTATCGCGCCGTCGTCGCTGAAAATGCGATCAGCGCCGCGTCACATCGGCAACCGAAAAGCCTGCGATCTTCTTGTAGTTTTCCGACAGTGCCCGCAATTCGTCCTGCGTGATGTAATCGTCGAGATTATCGAACGGCTTGTCGCCGACCAGCTCTTCCACCTTGATGTTGATGAAGTCCGGCGGGAATTCGCGGTTGGTGCGCACGATCCTGCCCGTGGTCTCGCAGCGCGCCGCCTCGTAAGCCTTGAGCGCTGACGGGACATCGGGCTCGCGCGTCAGGCAATCGGCCAGCGTGCGTGCATCGATCATCGCCTGTGCGGAGCCGTTCGAGCCGCGCGGATACATCGGATGCGCGGCATCGCCGGCGAGCGTGACCCGGCCGAAGCTCCATTGCGAGACAGGGTCCTTGTCGACCATCGGATATTCCAGGATCTGGTCGGCGTTGCGGATCATGCCGGCGACGTCGAGCCAGTCGAAGGTCCAGTCCTTGTAGATGTGGAAAAACGAATCGAGATTGCCCGGCTGGTTCCAGTCGTTCTTGGCGTAGCTGTCCTGCTGAATTTCGGCCATCCAGTTGATCAGCTGGTTTCCCTCGCTGTCGACATTGTCGATGATCGGATAGATCACGATCTTGCCAGTCAGGATCGAACCGACCCGCATGTAGCTCCTGCCGGTCAGGATCGGCTTTCGCCGCGTGACGCCGCGCCAGGTGTTGATGCCGGCAAATTTGATTGCGTCGTCCGGATAGAAAATCTTGCGGATCGCGGAATTGATGCCGTCGCAGGCGATGGCGGCGGCGGCTCGCACCGCCGGCAGCGTCGCGCCGCCCGGAAACTCCCGAAACGCGACAGTCACGCCATCGCCGTCCTGTTCGACACCGACACACTCGCGGCCGGTGACCACGGCATCGGCTCCGAGCCGGTCGAGCACGGCGCGATACAGGATCAGATGCAGCCGTCCGCGATGGATGCCCACCTCCGGATATTCGTAGCCGGCATATTTGCCGCGTGGCTCCTTGTAGATGAGCTGGCCGAAGCGGTTGTAGAAACAGCTTTCGACATTTTCAATGCCGGTCTTCAGCACCTCGTCGCCAACCCCGAGCGCGGTGAACTCGCGCATCGCATGCGGCAGTACCGTGATGCCGACGCCAAGCTCCTTTATCTCCGGCGCGCGCTCGTAAACCCGGCAGGGGATACAAAGCCGATGCAGGTTCAGCGCCAGCGCCAACCCGCAGATACCGCCGCCGATGATCGCGATCTCGGTCGTGTTCGTCATGCCGTCATTCCGCAATAGCGGGAGAGCCGCACCGCAAGATCGAGCAGCGCTTCGTCGCCACCGGCCCAGCCGATGAAGGACAGCCCTACAGGGCACCCGCCGATGGTGCCGATCGGGATCGAGACTTGCGGCAAACCGGACAGACCGGCGATGCAGGTCATGCGCATGGCGCGCACGCGGAAGGATTCGTGCTCCGCATGCGGCGCATCGGCGAGCGGGGCGATTGCGGGCGAGGTCGGCAACACCAGCAGCGTGCCGGGCTGTGCAATGCCGCGGATGCGGTCGCGGGCGCGCTCCTGCATCACCCGGGCCTGCGCCGCCATCTCTTCGGTGACGGTCGCCGCTGCGGCGAAGCGCTCGGCAACGCCGGGTCCGAATTGCGGTTTGGTGCGCGTGACGAAATCGCCGTAGACCGACCAGATTTCGCGCGACTGGATGATGCGGAATGCTTCGCGCCAGGTGTCGAGTCCATCGGGTGCGATCCGCTGATGCGACGGCGACGGCAATTCGGCCGCCATCGCAGCCAGTGCGTCCTTGATCAGCGCGGCGACCTCCGGATCGGCTTCCGCAAACGCATCGTCGAGCACGACGAGCCTGGCGATGTTCGCCGCGGTCGAGGTGCCGCCCAGTAGCACCGGTCCGACTTTCCGGAAAACGCCGGGTGCATTCGAAAACCAGCCCACGGCATCGAACGAGTCGGCCATGCCCATCGCTCCGGCGATGTCGACGCGGCCATGGGTGGTGCGGATGCCATAGAGACCGCAGAACGACGAGGGAATGCGTACCGAGCCGCCGGTATCGCTGCCGATCGCAAAGTCGCAGGCATCGGATGCGGCCGCCGATGCCGAGCGGCTCGATGAGCCGCCGGGGAGGCGGCCCGGCGCGCGCGGATTGACCGGCGTGCCGTAATGCGCGTTGACGCCGGCGATCGAGTAGAAGAATTCGTCGCAGACCGTCTTGCCGGTGATGGTGGCGCCGGCATCGAGCAGTTTTTGCACGACGGCGGCATTCTTCGTTGCGGGCTTCTGCGCCGCGAGCCAGTCGGGATTGCCGCCGCCGGTACGCTCGCCGACGATATCGAACATGTCCTTGATCGTGACTGAGAGGCCGGCCAGCGGGCCGTCGCCGGCGCCCTTGATCGGCGTCTTCAGGTCGTGCGGCACGAAGCCCGAGCGGATGCGTGCGGACATTACGATGCTTTCTGCTGGCCGAGATACCAGTCGAGGATCTGTTCTCCGGTCCAGGATACGACGCCGGGTTTGGCGAGAATGTCCGCGAAGGCGCGTTCGACATGCCCGATCCGGTGCGGCACGCCGGAGAGATAGGGGTGGCAGGCCATCGCCATTATTTTCGGCCGCTCCGCGGATTCTTCATACAGTATGTCGAACTGCTCCATCGCGCGGTCGT
>JAEZBA010000014.1 GCA_023430245.1 Pseudomonadota bacterium | reverse complement strand
GCTTTGTAGCTCCCTGCCGATCGCGCGGCGGATCGCCAATCGCGAAGCGAACACCTTGTTCGATCTGTGCGCGGGCTTTGTGTATTCGCAAATCCTGTCCGCTTGCGTCGAACTCCGGCTGTTCGAGATCCTGAGAAACGGTCCGCTTCCGGCGCGGGAACTGGCGCTGCGACTCGGTCTTTCTGAAGAGGCCGCGATGCGTCTCCTGCGTGCCGCCGCAGCGCTCCGGCTCGTCGAACGCCGCAGCGGCGACAGATTCGGTCTCGGCATGCTGGGTGCGGCATTCAACGGCAATCCCGCGATCGGGGCGATGATCCGGCATCACGCCATGCTCTACCGCGATCTGCGCGATCCGGTCGCGCTGTTGCGCGGCGAGGTGAAGACCGAATTGTCCCGCTATTGGGGTTATGCCGACGAAGATCGCCGCCACGATCTCGATGAAGCGGACGTGGCGCCCTACAGCGCGTTGATGGCGGAATCCCAGGCGCTGATCTCGAACGATATCCTCTCGGCGTATCCGTTGCGAGGCCACCGCTGTCTCCTGGATGTCGGCGGAGGCGAGGGTGCTTTCGCGACCGCTGCCGCCGCGCGCTATCCGGGTTTGCGGGTCAGGCTCTTCGACCTGCCGGCGGTCGCAAGCCGTGCGCAAACCTGCTTCGAGCGGGAGGGTTTCGGTGATCGCGCGGAAGCGTTCGGCGGAAGCTTTCTGTCCGATCCGTTGCCACGCGGCGCCGATGTCATATCGCTCGTTCGCGTCCTGCACGATCACGACGACGCTGCGGTGATGCAGGTGTTGCGTGCGATTCGCGATGCCTTGCCAGATAACGGTGTGGTTCTCATCGCCGAGCCGCTCGCCGGCACGTCCGGTGCCGAAGCGATGGGCGACGGCTATTTCGGATTCTACTTGCTGGCGATGGGGCAGGGGCGCCCGCGCACGGCCCACGAACTCGCCGGCATGCTTTCGAACGCGGGTTTCAGCCGTATCAGTCAGCACCGTACACGTCGCCCACTACTGACCGGTGTCATGACCGCTTGTCGATAGTGTGTAAATAATGATTGACACACTAGAACGTCACTCTAGACTTACAGTTACGAAATTCCCCTAGGCCATGAGGCCGGGAGCCTGCCGGATGGACACGATTGCGGTCGTCCTGAGCGAACCTGAGAAACTCCGGCTCAGCCGTCTTGATCTGTTGCCCCCAACAGAGAGCGACATCGTTGTCGATGTCGAATGGAGCGGCATCAGTACCGGCACCGAGCGATTGTTCTGGTCCGGCCGCATGCCCCCGTTCCCGGGGATGGGTTATCCACTGGTGCCCGGATACGAGTCGGTCGGGCGCGTTTCATCGGCCGGACCTGATTCAGGAATTCGTGTCGGCCAGCGCGTCTTCGTGCCCGGCGCCAAATGTTTCAAGGATGTGCGCGGCCTGTTCGGCGGCGCTGCCTCCCGAATTGTTGTGCCTGGACAGCGAGCCACGCCCGTCGATGAGCGATGGGGCGAAAAGGCCGTTCTCCTTGCATTGGCCGCGACCGCGCAACACGCGCTGGGCGCCGGGCCTGCACCAGATCTCATCGTCGGTCACGGGGTGCTTGGACGTCTCCTCGCCAGGCTCTGCCTAGTGGCCGGCGGTGAGACCCCAACCGTGTGGGAGGCGCGTGCCGACCGCCGAACCGGCGCCGACGGCTATCGCGTGATCGCACCTGAAGACGACACGCGGCGCGACTATCGCGCGATCTATGATGTCAGCGGCGACAGTGCGTTGCTCGATCAACTGATTGCACGGCTGGCGCCCGGCGGCGAAGTTGTGCTGGCAGGATTCTATGATGCGCCGCTCAGCTTCTCGTTCCCGGCAGCGTTCATGCGCGAAGCCCGTATTCGGGTGGCCGCGGAATGGCGGGGCGACGATCTTGCTGCGGTCCTGAAATATCTCGATGAGGGCAGGCTCTCTCTTGACGGGCTGATCTCACATCGTCGCTGCGCGGAGGATGCGTCGCACGCCTATCGCGACGCATTCGAAGATCCGGCCTGCCTGAAAATGATCCTCGACTGGAGAACCCGCTGATGAATGCGCCGACGATGACTGCGCAATTGCGGGTGGAGGCTTCGGTTTCGCCCGATCCCGTTCATGCGGGTCCTGTGACCAAGGAGACCCAGGTTATTGCGATCTACGGCAAGGGCGGGATCGGCAAGAGCTTCACGCTTGCGAACCTGTCCTACATGATGGCGCAGCAGGGAAGCGCGTCCTTCTGATCGGATGTGACCCGAAGAGCGATACTACTTCGCTTCTGTTCGGCGGGCGCGCATGCCCGACCATCATCGAGACATCTGCAAGGAAGAAGCTTGCCGGCGACGAGGTTGCGATCGGCGACGTCTGTTTCAAGCGTGACGGCGTGTTTGCGATGGAGCTCGGCGGCCCGGAAGTCGGGCGCGGCTGCGGCGGGCGCGGCATCATTCACGGCTTCGAACTCCTGGAGAAGCTTGGCTTCCACGAATGGGGCTTCGACTATGTGCTGCTGGACTTCCTTGGCGACGTGGTTTGTGGCGGCTTCGGCCTGCCGATCGCACGCGACATGTGCCAGAAGGTGATTGTCGTTGGGTCCAACGACCTGCAATCGCTCTACGTCGCCAACAATGTCTGCTCGGCGGTCGAATATTTCCGCAAGCTTGGCGGCAATGTCGGTGTCGCCGGCATGGTCGTCAACAAGGATGACGGCACCGGCGAGGCCGCCGCGTTCGCCGAAGCGGCCGGCATCCCGATCCTCGCTGCGATCCCTGCCGATGATGACATCCGCCGCAAGAGCGCGAATTACGAGATTATCGGAAGACCCGGCGAGCGATGGGCGCCGCTGTTCGAGGGGCTCGCACAAAGCGTAGCCACAGCGCCACCTGTGCGGCCGACTCCGCTGACCCAAGACGGACTGCTGGCGCTGTTCAAGGGCGATGTGGTTGGCCGTGGTGTCGTGCTCGAGCCGGCATCCATGGCCGATATGTGTGGCGGTACGATCGTTGAGCGGCCGTCGCTCGAAGTCGTGTACGACACGGTGTGAGGATGCAAGGCAAACAGCAATGACCGCTTTGCAGGAACTCGTCCGGGATGCCGCAGCGGCGACCAATGATGTCGCTGACATGACTGCGCGGATCGAGAACGAGCCGAATCTTGTCGAGCTCGCGAAATCAAACGTTCTGCTGGACCCGGCCGCAATCAATGCAACGGGCGCCGGGTGTCACGCCGGCAAGGCCGAGATGCGCAACGCCGCGGCGGCTGCGGGAATGAGCGAGACGCTCGAGCGCTACGCGGCCGACTATCCCCAGGGTCCACATGACCAGCCCCAAAGCATGTGTCCGGCCTTCGGATCGCTGCGGGTCGGCTTGCGGATGCGGCGCACCGCCACGATCCTGTCCGGCTCGGCCTGCTGCGTCTATGGGTTGACCTTCACCTCGCATTTTTACGGGGCGCGCCGCACCGTTGGCTACGTGCCGTTTAATTCGGAAACGCTGGTCACCGGCAAGCTATTCGAGGACATCCGTGAGGCCGTCTTCAAGCTTGCGAAGCCGGAAGACTACGACACCATTGTCATCACCAATCTCTGCGTGCCGTCAGCATCGGGCGTGCCGCTGCGATTGCTGCCGAAGGAAATCATCGGCGTTCGCATCATCGGTATCGACGTGCCCGGCTTCGGTGTGCCGACGCATGCCGAAGCCAAGGATGTGCTCGCCGCCGCGATGCTGAAATATGCGCGCGAGGAGGTCGAGCAGGGTCCAGTCCAGGCGCCACGCACGGGCCGGAGCGGACGGCCAACAATCACCCTGCTCGGCGAGATGTTTCCGGCCGATCCGGTTGGCATCGGCATGATGCTGGAGCCGATGG
>JAEZBA010000677.1 GCA_023430245.1 Pseudomonadota bacterium | reverse complement strand
ACCGCGGCGAGCGAATTGGCGACCGCCTGTTCGGTGTCGTTATGGGCATGAATGCCGACATGGTCGCCCGGAATAACTTTGGTCACCGCCGTGACGATCTGTTCGATCTCATGCGGCAGCGTGCCGCCATTGGTGTCGCACAACACCACCCAGCGGGCGCCGGCATCGTAAGCGGCCTTGGCGCAGGACAGTGCATAATCCGGATTGGCCTTGTAACCATCGAAGAAATGCTCGCAATCGACCAGCACTTCACGGCCCCTCGCCTTGGCCGCGGCAACGCTGTCGCGGATAGAGGCGAGATTTTCCTCGTTGGTGGTCTCGAGCGCCACCCGGACGTGATAATCCCAGCTCTTGGCAACAAAGCAGATCGCATCGGCCTTCGCTTCGAGCAGCGCGGCCAGCCCCGGATCGTTCGATACGGAGCGGCCGGGACGGCGCGTCATACCGAAGGCAGTGAACGTTGTGTGGAGACCGCGATCGGTCGCGAACAACTCGGTATCGGTCGGATTGGCGCCGGGATAGCCGCCTTCGACGTAATCGATCCCAAGCCCGTCAAGCATCTCCGCGATCGCAACCTTGTCGTCGAGCGTGAAGTCGACGCCGTTCGTTTGCGCGCCGTCACGCAGCGTCGTGTCGAAAAGATAGAGGCGTTCGCGCGCCATGGTATGATCCTTAATCCGGCCGCGCGTTACCAGAGACCGTACAGCTTCAGCGCAAGCGCCACCGCAGCCACGATCAGCACGATCTTGAGCGCGATGTAATAGAGCCAGTGACGCGGAAACGGAGTGTCCGGGCGTTTCATCGCATCACCAGAGGTAATAGTTCGAGGCGAGCGCGAAGGCGACCAGGATCGCGATGATGCCGACGATCAAATGATGCTTCTGAAGGTTCATTGCAATGTCTCCGCGACGGCATGGTCACCGCCAAGCACTTTTTCCATGGTGGTGTTGGCGAGCCATTCCTCGCCGCACAACACCGTATTGCGGCTCTTCGCGGCATAGCCGCGCCGGCTGAAGAAATCGTGCGCGGTGTCGCTGGCTTCCACGGTCAGCTTCTTCGCCCCGCGCGCGCCGGCCAGCTTTTCCAGCGCCTGCACCAGCATCGTCGCCGCGCCCTGCCCGGCCGCGGCCGGATGCACATAGAGCATGTCGATCACATCGGCGCCCTTGAGCGAGGCAAAGCCGACTGGCGCCCCGTCGACCGTCGCCAGCAGCGTGAGTTGGTCCGACAGTCGCTTGCCGAACGCCGCCTCGTCATCGGCGGCTTCGAGCCAGGCCTCGATTTGCGAATCCGAATAATCCTCCGCCGCGATCTCCTCGACGCTGGCGCGGAAAATCTCGGCCAATAGCGGGATATCCGCCGGCAGCATGGGACGTAGCGCGAGATTCTGGTCGGCCGGTGCCATCAGCGCGCGACCTCCCAGGTGGTGCCGTCCTTGGAATCTGTAAGCTTGATGCCCATGGCAGCAAGCTCATCGCGGATGCGGTCGGACTCGGCCCAGTTTTTGGCGGCGCGAGCGGCATTGCGAGCCGAGATGTGGCGCTCAATGTCCGCAGAGGCGATGGCAGGCGCTGGCGCGTGCTGACGCTGCCATGCCTTCAACTCGGCTTCGCGGAAGCCGAAAAACGCGAGCGTCCCAGCCAGCGCCTTACGGCCGCCAGCGTGCTTCAGCGCATGCATTTCGGCGATCGCCTTCGGCGTATTGAGATCATCGAGCAAAGCGTCAAGGATACCAGGGGCCGGCCGCGCATCGGCCTCGCTGGTGGCAGAATCGAAGAATCCCGACAACGCCTTTTCCGCTTCCTGCAATCCCTTCACAGTCCAGTTGATCGGCTGACGATACTGCGTGGCAAGCATGGCCAGTCGCACCACGTCGCCCGGCCAGTCCTGCAACACCTCGCGAATGGTGACGAAATTGCCGAGGCTCTTCGACATCTTTTCGCCTTCGACCTGCAGAAAGCCGTTATGCATCCAGATATTCGCCATCACGCCGGTATGGAAGGCGCAACGCGATTGCGCGATTTCGTTCTCATGATGCGGAAACACGAGATCGATGCCGCCGCCATGGATGTCGAAGGTCTCGCCCAAATGCTTCCACGACATCGCCGAACATTCGATATGCCAGCCCGGGCGACCCGGCGTTGATATCCCGCAAGGCGACGCCCAACCGGGCTCACCCGCTTTCGAGGGCTTCCACAAGACAAAATCCTGGTCGTGCCGCTTGTAGGGCGCCACATCGACCCGCGCGCCCGCAATCATCTCATCGAGCGGACGCTTCGAGAGCTTGCCGTAATCGGGCATCGACGGCACCGAGAACAGCACATGCTCCTCGGCGACATAGGCATGCCCCGAAGCGACCAGACGCTCGATCAGCGTCTTCATCTCTTCGATATGCTCTGTTGCCCTCGGCTCGACGTCGGGCGGCAGGCAGCCGAGCGCGGCCACATCGGCCTTGAAATTGGCGTAGGTCGATTCAGTCAGGTCGCGGATCGAGATGCGCTGTTCCGCCGCCCGCGCGTTGATCTTGTCGTCGACGTCGGTGATGTTGCGGACATATTTGACGTGGTCGGCGCCATAAACGTGCCGCAGCAACCGGTACAGCACGTCGAACACGATCACCGGACGCGCATTGCCGATATGGGCGAAGTCGTAGACCGTCGGCCCGCACACATACATGCGGACATTGTTCGGATCGAGCGGTCGAAACTCCCGCTTCTCGCGCGACAGGGTATCGTAGAGCTTGAGCTCCATCGTCAATAAGTCCTCAGGCCCTGCTGGCCCGGGCGTTCTGTTCATCGCGATGGATAAAAGACAGCCGCAGCCAGCGTTTGGGCGCTAGCGAATAATCTCCCGGCAAATGCCGAAAATTGCGTTGCGGGCGGTCATTTGCGGGAAAATGTGGGAAAATCGCCGTCCCGTCAAGAGGATAGCGGGAACAAATTCCGGTTAACAGAACCTTAGGATTTAAGGCGCAATTTGCCCCAAACTGCGAAGGGTTCGAGCAACTCCATGCGTTTCCTGCTGGCACTTTCCCTCGCCGCCGTAATCCTGCCGGCACAGCTGTGCCACGCATCGGCGGAGAAGCGGATCTTTATCATCGCCAACAGCCCGGATGGTTACGGCGTGGATCGTTGTCTGGCCCAGGGTGCGCCCTGCGGTGCAGCGGCAGCGGCGGCTTATTGCCAGTCGAAGCGATTTTCCGGCGCCGCCTCCTATCGCAGAATCGAGCGCGATGAGATCACTGGCGCCGTGCCCGTGAGCGGCTCATGCGGCCGCCACGGTTGCGGCGATTTCGTCGCGATCGAATGCCGACGCTAGTGGAGCGGATTTGACATTCGCTACCCACCCCGCCGCGAGCTCACAAAGGGAATGTCAAATCCAAAGCTCCACTAGAATCCAATACTTGCTAGTGGTCCTTTGATTCTAACGTTCGCAAAGAGGTCGCCGAAACGGGATGCGAACGTTAGAATCGGACCACTAGGCGCCCGCTTCGATCTGCAAAAAGTTCCCGCCGCATAGATGGATTGAAGCGCGACCCCGTTGCGCTTGGAAACGACGTATCACGGCGATAGGATCGGCTCTTCCCGCTCTTCCTTTTCCGGTTCCGATGATCGAAGTCCCACAGTCAAAAGCAAGCGCCGCGCGGGAACATCAGATAGCGAAGAAAGACCTGGCTTCGACGCTCCGGCCGTTGCGGCTCCTGGTGGCCGCCTCGATCATTCTGCCGGTCGCCATCTTCCTGTTCGCGGCATGGATTTCCTATCATCAACATCTCGCGGAAGCACGCGATCGCGTGCAGCGGAACCTCAACACGATCTATGAGCATGCCTTGAAGGTGTTCGACACCTTCGAACTTAGTGCCCGCTACCTTGATGAATTGACCGCGGGAACGACCGAGGCACAAATTCGGTCCCGCGAGGCCGAGTTCAACGCACGCCTGAAATCGATAACCGACACCTTGCCGCAACTGCGCGACCTGTGGATCATCTCAGCGTCCGGCGCGCCGCTGGTCTCTGGTACGGTCTACCCGATGCCGAAGATCGACCTGTCCGATCGCGATTATTTCCGCATCCACAAGGACAATCCGAAAGCCGGGGTCTTCGTCAGCCAGGTGCTGAAGGCGCGCGCAGCCGACACCACCTTCTTCACGTTGAGCCGCTCCGCAAGCGGAGCAAACGGCAGTTTCGGCGGCGTGACGACGGTATCAATCGCACCCGAATACTTCATCAACTTCTATGCCAAACTGCCGCCGCCCGGCGTATTCGCTCTCATCCGCGACGACGGCGCGATCCTGGCGCGCCACCCGGATCTGTCGCAGCGACTTGAAAAGCTTTCACCAGATTCGACGGTGATGAGGAGCATCAGGGAGCATCCCGACGAAGGCTTCGTCACCGGCACGTCGCCCTTCGATGGCCACACGCGCCTGTTCGCTTATCGCAAGATGCCGCGCTACAACATCTACGTCGTCTCCGGGATCGAAAGCGATGTGGTAATCCGCGAATGGCTTGCCAACATGGGCAGCCATCTGATCTTCGGCTTGCCGGCCACGATTGCGATGATCGGTCTTGGCTTCGTCGCCCTGCGCCGTACCCGCCGCGAGGCCCTCGCACATGCGCAACTGCAGCAGGAGGTCGCACGGCGCGAGCGCACCGAACTCGCCCTGCAGCAGGCGCTGAAGATGGAAGCCGTCGGCCGTCTCACCGGTGGCGTCGCGCACGACTTCAACAATCTGCTCACCGCGATTCTGGGGAATGTCGACCTCGCCTTGCGCCGCGTCCCCGAGGGCGACGACCGGCTGCGCCGCTCTCTCTACTCTGCTCGCCAGGCCTCGGAGCGCGCGGCGAGTCTCGTGCAGCGCCTGCTCGCCTTTTCGCGCCAGCATCCGCTGGAGGAAAAACTGGTCGACGTGAACCGTCTCGTTCAGGGCATGTCGGAATTGCTGCGGCGAACCATCGGCGAGACCATCACAGTCGAGACCGTCCTTGCCGGCGGACTTTGGAAGACGGCGGTCGATCCGAACCAGCTCGAGAACGCGCTCCTGAACCTCGCGGTGAATGCACGCGACGCCATGCCGGAGGGCGGTCGCCTCACCATCGAGACCGCGAACACCTATCTCGACGAGGCCTATGTCGCCGCCAATGCCGCGGACATGACTTCGGGCCAGTATGTGCTGGTGGCGGTCAGCGACACCGGGGCCGGCATGACCAAGGATGTGGTCGACCGCGCCTTCGAGCCGTTCTTCACCACCAAGCCCATGGGTGCCGGAACCGGTCTTGGCCTGAGCATGGTTTATGGCTTCGTGAAACAATCCCGCGGGCACATCAAGATCTACAGCGAAACCGGCGAAGGCACGTCGATCAAGATCTATCTGCCGCGGCTGATGGACGAAGCCGGGATCGAGCCGTGGGAGCCGAGCGAGCCCGCGCGCGATAGCTCGGCTTCAGTACAGCGTCCGGAGCAAATCCTGCTCGTCGAGGATGACGAGGAGGTCAACCGCTTCTCAAGCGAAGTCCTGCGCGACGAGGGCTATCACGTCATCGCCGCTCATGAAGGCGCGAGCGGGCTGCGTTTGCTCGACGCAAACCCCGATGTGAAGCTCCTGTTCACGGACGTGGTCCTGCCCGGCGGCATGAATGGACGGCAACTCGCCGATGAAGCGCGGCGCAGGCGACCGGATCTCAAGGTGCTGTTCACTACCGGCTATACCCGCAATGCCATCATCCATCACGGCCGGCTCGATGCCGATGTCGAGCTCCTGACCAAGCCCTTCACCTCGGAAGCGCTCGCCAAGAAAGTGCGGCAGATTCTTGATCTGGATGCAGCTGATCCGGTGACGCGCGTGAACGCCGTACTCGACAATATCAAGGACAGGCCGGAGGACTGACCGGGCGGCACGCGCTCAGGCCGCGGGCATGGTCTGTTTCGCAAACGCAATCGCCTCACGCAGAACATCGATATCGCCAATGTGATTGGCGAGAATGAGCACGAGCTTCGCATCCAGTTCCGACGCCTCTGGTTCGGACAGGCCGCGCCGCGCCTCGACCAGGGTCACGAAGGCCTGATCCGGATCCATGAATCGC
Organism: Pseudomonadota bacterium; assembly: GCA_023430245.1. Classification (GTDB taxonomy): domain Bacteria; phylum Pseudomonadota; class Alphaproteobacteria; order Rhizobiales; family Xanthobacteraceae; genus Pseudorhodoplanes. The sequence continues at coordinate 556 of JAEZBA010000677.1, read as the reverse complement.
GATTGGGTCATGAGCGGCATCGCATAAACTCCGTGGGTCGGCCGGACGGCTGATTGCGACCAAGTTTAAGCAGAACGACCTTATTCAGAGCGACGAAACGCGGAACTTTGCCCCGGGCGGAACATAGTCCGGCAACGTGGGTTGTAGGGCACGCGCGCTCAAAAGGAAGGTTCCCATGTCCGCCGTCGCCGTCAGATCGATGTTCCGCTCGCATCCTGAGCAACCGAGCCATGCCGACGCCCTCAGCACCTGCATCGATGCCTGTTTCGATTGCGTGGAAACCTGCACGGCCTGTGCCGATGCCTGCCTGGCCGAGAAGCATGTCGAGCGGCTCATCACTTGTATCCGGCTCAACCAGGATTGCGCCGCCGTATGCGCGGCGACCGGCAGCATCCTGTCGCGCGCCAACAAGGTCGGGCACCGGCAGCTTCTCGAGGCGCAGCTCACCACCTGCATTGCGTTCGCCCGCGCCTGCGCAACCGAATGTCAGCGTCATGCCGACATGCATAAACATTGTGAGGTCTGCGCCAAGGTCTGTCAGCATTGTGTCGATGCC
>JAEZBA010000642.1 GCA_023430245.1 Pseudomonadota bacterium | reverse complement strand
TCTGCTGATGGGTGATCGTCTCGCGTTGAATCGTGGCGGTGGAGAGTCCGGCTGAGGTGAAAAGTTCATAGATCCCGGTCACCGTCACGACCATCGCGACGATGCCGAACTCCTGCGGCGATAGCAGGCGCGCCATCACCATGATGAAGATCATCCGAAGCAGGAAATTCACCGCCTGTCCGCAGAGTTTGGCCATTCCGCCGCGTGCGGCCGTGGTCTTCAGGCTGTCCATGCGGCCGGCTTCGGCCGATCCTCGTACCGTATCCGAGTCAGAGGTACTCATATCTACAGGCGCTCCGGCTGCGCAGAACGCGGTGTTGGCTTTGCCGATAGCGGGGCAACGTCGCATTTTCCGGTGGCGCGGTTTGCGACACGCAGAATTTCAATAAAGTCGCGCGCGCGTCTCGACCATGTCAGGTCTCCCGCGGGTTGACTGTTCTTGCGGAATTCGGGCTCGGCCTCGATCCGGCGCGCGATGGCGACGGCGTCCGCGGGCGTGGCGGCGATATGGATGCGGTCCATCATGCGCCGCGCCTGCGGAATATCGGTCGAGATCACCTCGAGGCCGGCTTGCAGGAACAGGTAATATTTGTCCGGGTTGATGAACTCGGTCATTCGCGTGTCCGCATACGGCGTCAGGCCGATGCTGAAGGGGCGCACGATCTCGGGCACATCGTCGAACCGGTATCGCCCCCTGAAACTGACATTGGGATGCTGGGCGCACAGATCGGCCAGACGTTGCGCGATCGACGGATCGTCATGCAGGACGTAGCCATGAATCGCGAAACGGCGCTCCGGTGACAGCCGGGCCATCTCGCTGACGAAATCGAAATCGAACCGCTCGTCAATCGTCGAGAGAATGACGAGGTCGCGGTTGGCGCCGCGTTCGCCCTCATGCCGCGGAATATCCCAGGCATTGTCGAGATGATGCGCCACGGGGAACAGGCGCAGGGTTTCGGCCGACAGCACGATGGTGATGGCCGACAGGCGATCGAGCGCCCAGATCGACAGCCGTGCCTTCAGCCCTCGGAACCCGCGATAATTGTAGGCCAGGTTGTCGTAGACATCGAAGCACCATGTGCCGGTGCGAAGCGCAAGCCGAAATAGCATCGACCGGATCGGCATGATGGCGCCAGTGGTATCGACATAGACGTTGTTCTTGCGGGCGCCTATCGCCCGCAGGCGTCGGATCAGCGCGAGCAGTCCGCCGATGCCGTCGAAGGTTTCGTTGCCGCCAGCACCGGTCAGAACATTGCGCCGGCCGACCTTGACGTGCCAGGTCTCGCATCCCTCCGCCCGAAGTGCTTCGAGCAGGAACTTGCGAAAGTCCTGCTCGTAAGCACGCACCGAGATGAAGACGACGATCATTCCAAGCTCAATTCCTCACCGCGATCCAGGATCACGCGGCGACTTTCAAGGTCTCTTCCAGCCAGGTTGCTCCGCGGAAGTGACGGTATTGTTCGGCGCGCAGACGATCCGAGATGCGGCCCTGCGGCAAGATCACATCGTCGTACCGGATCACGCTGTCCTTGCTGATGTCGCGAACCAGCTTGCAGCCTTCCACCAAGCCCTCCGGCAGATAGCGCTGTTCGCACATCTCCTCGGCATTCACGGCTTCGCCGTAGGTCATGTACATACCGTAATCGTCGAGGACTTCGCCGGCCTTCAGATCGCGCTTGGCGACCGCGCAAACTTCCACTACTGGACCGCCGATCGGCTTGGCGACGGGATCGCGGAACAATGCGACACGGGCAATCGCGTTCGGCACCTCGAAATGCACGAGATGATATGGAACGAAGAAGGAGTAGAGCGGACCCTCTCCCATCTTGTAGAGGTTGAGGTAGTGCTGCTGCTTCGGATCGGTGTGTTCCGCCAGCACATACACCTTGGTCAGCGGCGTGCCGACCACGTAGTCGATGATGCCGCCGAGTAGCCGGCATTCGTCGATGTCGTAGAGCTGGCCGATCTGCATGACGTCGCCGCGATACTCCAGCCCGCGCGACATGCCGCGCGACCGCACCTTGAATCCGGTGGCATTGGCGACGATCGCCTGTTCGAAACTGATTTTTGAGCCATCGGCGAAGCTCGTGACCATCGCCGGATTCTGCCCCCATTTTTCGGCAAAGCCCTGCTGCGTCGTGGGATTGCGGTACGGATCCTGCAGGCCCTTCACGTTTCCGATCACGCGCGGGGTCAGCCCGAGGCCCTTTACCCAGCGATACAAATTCATCTGCGCGCCAGGCTCGTCGCCGTCGCAGGCCGACAGGATAACGCCGTGCTTTGCGGCATAGGTTTGCAGAATCGGCCCGATTGTTGCGTCGATCTCGGCATTCAACAGCACAACGTCCTTGCCGTGCTTGAATGCCTCGAGTGTCACCCGCGCCCCGAACTCGACCGATCCAGTCGCATCCACCAGGACATCGATCAGGCCGGAGCGTGCGAGCAGGAACGCGTCTTCGGTCACCACCGGCCGTTCGGACGCTATCGCGTGGCCCAGAGCCCGTTGCGTCTCGGCGAAGGCGACGTCCTCATAGCCGGAATACCTGAACACACCGGCCGCACGCTCGACCTTCCGGTTCGAAATTGCGACGACCCGCATCCCGGCCACGCTGTGCGCGATCTGGTTGGTCAGTCCCTGGCACATGAAGCCAGCGCCAACCACGCCAACGCGGATCGGATTGCCGGCGGCCTCGCGGGCCTGGAGAGCGTCATCGACGAGTATCATTTCATGTTCCTTGTTAGCGCAGACCTGTGATCGATCCGTCGCGGCTCATGCCGGTTCGAGCACGCGGCTCATCTTGCGCTTCAGCTCGCTTTCGATGTCCCGATAAAGCGGAAACTTCTGGTCCTTGTCGGAGACCACACTCACTGGCAGCGGCCAGTTCAGCTTCAGGCTCGGATCGTCGTAGAGGAGCCCACCTTCCGCTTCGGGGGTGTAGAACTCGCCGACGAGATAACTGGTGTCGGTC
>JAEZBA010000377.1 GCA_023430245.1 Pseudomonadota bacterium | reverse complement strand
TTTCAATTCGGCTTGATGCCCGCGTCTTTCGCGACCTTGCCCCACTTGTCGATCTCGCTCTGGATATAGGCGGCGAATTCATCCGGGGAATTGCCGACCAGGATCGCGCCCTGCGGTGCGAGCTTGTCGCGGACCTCGTCGCTCTTCAGCGCATCGACGGTGGCTTTGTGAAGCTTCGCAATCACCGCCGTAGGGGTCGCGGCCGGCGCCACCATGCCGTACCAGTTCTCGGCCTGAATCTGCGGCAGCCCGACTTCGCCGGTGGTCGGCACGTCGGGCAGCGACGGCACCCGCTGTGTGCTGCCGAGTGCGATCGCCTTCACCTTGCCGGCCTTCACCTGCGGCAGCAGCACCGGAATGTCGAGAAACACCATGTGCACCTGATTGCCGATGATGTCGTTCACGGCCGGTGCTGCGCCCTTGTACGGCACATGCACGATGTCGATGCCGGCCGCGCTCTTGAACAATTCGCCGGCCAGATGCGGCATCGAGCCCGGACCGGTCGAGGCGAAATTCAGCGAGCCCGGCTTTGCCTTGGCGAGCGCCAGCAAGTCCTTCATTGAGGAAGCCGGCACATCGGTTGCGACCACCAGCAGCTCCGGAACCTTGGCGACCAGCGTGACCGGTTTCAGATCCTTCAGCGTGTCGTAGGGCAGCTTCTGCTGCAGGCTTTTGGAGATCGCGAGCGCGCCGGCGCTGGTGATGGCGATGGTATGACCGTCGGGTTCCGCTTTTGCCACCGCGTCGGTGCCGATGACGCCGCCGGCGCCGCCGCGATTGTCGATCACCACCGGCTGTCCGAGAAGTTCCGACATTTTCGCGCCGACCACGCGCGCGATGGTGTCGTTCGGCCCGCCGGCCGGGAACGGTACGATCAGCTTGATGGGCTTCGAGGGAAAATCCTGCGCGTGAGCGGGAACGGCAAAGGCAACCAGAATCGCAGCAACGCGTAACAGCAAGCGCATGAAACTTCTCCCCTTTCGGCCGTTATGGTTCGGCTGTATCGACATCATGCCCTGCGGACCCGATCTTGACCAGCAATCCGGTGGCGTGCCGCCCGGACTAACGCGGCCGGAGACCTTTCGATGACTCTTCAGCAAGCCCTGCTTCTTGCCATCCTGGCGGCCACCATCGGCGGCTTCATCTGGGGCCGGTGGCGGCACGATATGGTGGCGCTGGGCTCGCTGCTGGCCTGCGTGTTCGCCGGGCTGCTGCCGGCGACGGAGGCGTTTGCCGGCTTTGCCCATCCTGCGGTGATCACGGTCGCGGCCGTTTTGGTGCTCAGCCGCGGACTGCAGAATTCCGGCGCGGGCGATGCTTTCGCCCGCTTCGTGCTGCCGCAAACGGCGGGGTCGATACCGACGATGGCGGCGCTGACCGGGCTCGCCGCCATCCTGTCCGCCTTCATGAACAATGTCGGCGCGCTGGCGCTGTTGATGCCGATCGCCATTCAGGTCTCGGATCGGCTCAAGATCCAGCCGGGCCAGTTGCTGATGCCGCTCGCCTTCGGTTCGATCCTGGGCGGCATGACCACGCTGATCGGCACGCCGCCGAACCTGATCGTGTCGGGATTTAGGACCGACAATGGCGGCAGCAGCTTCTCCATGTTCGATTTCACACCGGTCGGCGCGGCGGTGGCGCTGTGCGGCATCGCTTTTGTGATTCTGGCCGGATGGCGGCTGGTGCCGGCGCGCGAGCGGGCAGGGACAGAAGAATTCGATGCGGGAACCTACCTGACCGAGGCGCGCATTCCGGAAAAGGCCAAGGCGGACGGGATGACCATGCGCGAGATCGAGGACGCGCTCGACGAAGCCGGTGCGCAGATCGTCGGTGTGATTCGCAATGACGTGCATCTGCTGTCGCTCGATCCATGGCGCAAGGTTCGCGCCGGCGACATCTTGACGATCGAGGCCGATCCCAAAGCGCTCGCGTCCGCTTTGTCCGCACTTGAGCTGAAGCTGGAAGAAGACGTGCCGAACGAGAAGCCCGCGACTGAGGACGGTGGCGAAGAAGCCGGCAGCGCTTCCGCGTCGGATGACCGTATTGCTGAGACCGAGGCCAAAAGCGAAACAGACAAGCCGTCCGACAAGTCTGCCGGCGGTCCGTCGGATGACATCGTTCTGATTGAACTCGCCGTCCTGCCCGATTCCGCTTTGGTCGGCCGGTCCGCAACCGGAATCCGCTTGCGCGGCCGCTTTGGAATCAATCTGCTGGCGGTGTCGCGTCAGGGACGGCGTTCGATTTCCCGGCTGCGCACACTGCCGCTTGCGGCGGGCGACGTGCTGCTGATGCAGGGGCGGCCCGAGGCGATTTCGGAGTTCGCCGCGCAATTCGGCTGCGTTCCGCTGGCGGAGCGCACATTGCGGCTGCCGGACAAGCGACAGGCCCTGATTGCGACGGCGATCATGATATTTGCGGTCGGCGGCGCCGCGTTCGGGCTGATGCCGGCCGCGATCTCGTTCGCGGCCGGCGTGCTCGCGGCGATGGTGTTCCGTGTCGTGCCGGCCCGCTCGGTTTATGACGCGATCGACTGGCCGGTGATCGTGCTGGTCGCAGCGTTGATTCCCGTCGCCGGCGCGATGGCCACGCCCGGACCCGCCGACCTGATCGCCCGCTTCCTGCTGGACGGACTTGCGCGCGACCACAAGATCGTGGCTCTGGCTGCCATCCTGATCGTGACCATGACGCTGTCCGACTTCATGAACAATGCCGCCACCGCCGCGGTCATGTGTCCGATCGCCATCGGCACGGCGGCGAGCCTCGGCGTCAGCGCCGATCCGTTTCTGATGGCGGTGGCGGTCGGCGCGTCATGCGCGTTTCTGACGCCGATCGGGCACCAGAACAACACGCTGATCCTCGGACCCGGCGGCTTCCAGTTTGGCGATTACTGGCGGCTCGGCCTGCCGCTGGAAGTTATCGTGGTGCTCGTCAGCGTGCCGATGCTGATGCTGGTGTGGCCGATGTGAGATCGGTCATGCCTTGCCGTATCAGCCGAAGATCTTTTCGCCGGCGACCCATGTTTCCGACACCTTGGATTTCATGATCTCGTCCGGCG
>JAEZBA010000562.1 GCA_023430245.1 Pseudomonadota bacterium | reverse complement strand
TGTTTAGAGCCTTCACCATCCCGCGGACGATCTCCGGGTTCTCTTCCGCGTATTTCTTCGTCGTGACCAGAGCTAGCCCGTACATGTCGGCACCGAAATCCGCATAACGGATCGGATAGATGTCCTCCATCTTGATCCCAACCTCGAGGAGGGCGGGAATATTGGAGTTGGTGAAGCCCGCGGTGCCTTCGGCTTCGCCGCGCGCAACCATCGGGCCGAACAGTTGCGGCTGGACCGGCAGCCAGTTGATCTTCACGTTCTCGGCGTTCGCGGCCTTCAGCAGGATCGAGATGGTGTCGTAGACTGCTGTGCCGGGACCGCCGGCGATCTTCGCGCCGTTAAGGTCGGCCGGCTTGCGGTAATTCTTCGACTTGAGCGTGATCACCGCCAGCGGGGTGTCGTCGAAGCTGATATAGACGGCAACCAGCGGCGAGGTCGGATTCTGCGCGTTGAACTTGATCATCGTCGGCAGGTCGACCCAGCCGAAATTGTAGACATTGCTGGCGACGCTGACCGCGACGTTGCCCGCGCCTTTGCCAGGATCGATGGCAACGTTTAGACCATTATCCTTGAAGTACCCCTTTTGCTGAGCGACGAAGAACGGCGCATGAGTGGCCTGGATGACCCAATCGAGCATCATCCGCACGTCTTTTTGCTGCGCTAGCGCCGGCTGGCTGCCAACGCTCACGGCTGCGGCAACAACGGCGATTCCGAACATCCGACGCAACTTGCGAAGCACTAACATGGAGAACTCCTGCTGAGAGGGTGACATTTGCGAAGTCCCAGGCTCACTTCAGCTGCAGAACAGTAACTTTCGTGTTGGGAAAGTCAATTGAGAGACCCGTCCGGTCGGCGTATGCTGATGCGCCGGCAATGATCAACCAGGCAAAAAAGCGCAATGACAACAAAACCGAAATCGAAATCTGCCGGATCGGCAGCGCCCAAGGCTGCGTCAATTCGCGCGCGGAAGTCGGGTGCAGAACCGAAACTCCCGAACGATACGGCCGCTTCACCGAAAGCAAATGTTCTGGATCTCGCGCGATATGAGATCGGAACCAGGTTGCGCCACGCAAGGTTGATGAGAGGCGCGCGTCTGAAGGACGTCGCCGACCAGGCCGGGTGTTCGGAAAGTCTCGTGTCCAAGATCGAGAACAACAAGCTCGAGCCCTCGCTGCAAGTGCTGGGAAAGCTATGTGCGGTGCTGAAAATCGGGCTCGGCGACCTGTTCGCGCCGCCCGAAGAAGACGATCCTGTGGTGACGCGGGCCGGTCAGCGCAGCTTCGTCGAAGCTGACGATTTCCTCAGGCGAGGCAACGGCATTCGCATGGAGCGCGTGATTCCGTATACGCGCGGACATCTGCTTCAGAGCAACATCCATGTCGTTGCGCCGGGTGGCGGCAGCTTCGGCATGATTTCGCATGCCGGAGAGGAAGTCGGTTACCTGATCGCCGGCGATATCGAGCTGTTCGTCGGCGATAAGGTTTATCGTCTGTCCGCCGGCGACACGTTTTGCTTCCGTTCCGAAGTCGGTCACGGTTACCGCAATCTGGGTGCGACTGAAGCGCGCATCCTTTTCGTCAACACGCCGCCGGCATTCTAGCACTTTCTTATTGATCAAGTGACTTGAGTACGCATAGGATCGCCCCGCCATCGCCTAATCGATTGCGGGAGAAGATCAATGTTGAGGTTGCCGGCCCACAAGCGCTACGACTATTCGCCGATCGGCGAGCGGAAGACGTATAGCTGGCCCGGCCAAAAGCGGCTTGCGTTCTACATCGCGCTCAATATCGAGCATTTCGCGTTCGGCGCGGGGCTTGGCATGGACCCGCACAGCCGCGGCGGCCCGCAGACCTCCCGCAACTGGGCCTGGCGCGACTACGGCAATCGCATCGGCAACTGGCGCCTGTTCGAGATGCTCGACGAGCTCAAGCTGCCGGCATCGATCCTGCTAAACTCGACGGTCTGCTACGAATATCCGCAGATCGTCGCCAAGATCAAAGAGCGCGGCGACGACGTGCTCGGTCATGGGCGCACCAATGCCGAGCTTCTGCGCGGCATGTGGGAGGATGACGAGCGGCGCGTGATCCAGGAATGCGTCGAGGTCATCGAAAAACATGTCGGCGTCCGTCCGACCGGCTGGATGGGGGCGGGTGCCGCCGAGAGCGGCGTCACGCCGGATCTGCTGAAAGAGGCAGGCTTTACATACCTGCTCGACTGGCCGGTGGACGATCAGCCGATCTGGATGAAGACGCGTAGCGGCCCGCTTCTGTCCGTTCCCTATCCCATGGAGTTGAACGACGCCGGCACGCTGGGACTGCGCGATCATTCCGGGCGTGAATTCGCGGACATGATCGTCGATCAGTTCGAGGAGCTGCTCGAAGCGTCCGAGAAGCAGCCGCTGGTCTTCTCGCTGTCGCTACACGGCTTCCTGGTCGGCCAGCCATTCCGGCTGCGGCCTTTGCGGCAGGCGATCAAGCACTGCGTTGAACACAAGCATGCGGATCAGGTGTGGTTCACGCGCGCCGGAGACATCGCGAAATACTGCTTCGAGATGAAGCCCGGAATTATCCCCGGCAGCTGAACGGGAGTGTGTGATGAACATCAGCGCAAAGACAGCAGCTCCGATAACTCTTCTCAGGGCGACGCCCGAGACCGTTCATTGGGGCTATCTCGACGCCGCCATCGAACCCGCGCTCACGATCAATTCGGGTGAGCGGGTGCGCATCGAATGCGCGACCTGCAACCCCGAATGGATGCCGCCCGCCTCGGACGGCTTCGACATCCTTCCGGACATTGTGGAGATCCACAAGAAGGTCAAGAAAGGCTCGGGCAACCACATCTTCACGGGCCCGATCTATGTGCGCGACGCGAAGCCTGGTGACGTGCTCGAGGTACGGATTCACGAGATCGAGATCCGCCAGAACTGGGGCTGGAATGTGTTCCGCGGCTATATGGGCACGATCCCGGAGGACTTTCCGTACACGCGTCTCACCCATGTCCGGCTGGATCTGAACGACAATGTGGCGTTGATGCCCTCGGGCTTCAAGATTCCGCTGGCGCCGTTCTTCGGCCAGCTCGCGGTCGCGCCCGCCGCGACCTTCGGCCGCCAGAACAGCAAGGAGCCGCGCGAATTCGGCGGCAATCTCGACTGTAAGGAATTGACGGCGGGCAGCACGATCTACCTTCCGGTCTGGAACGATGGCGCATTGTTTTCAACCGGCGACGGTCACGCGGCGCAGGGCGATGGCGAAGTCGACGGAACCGCGATCGAGACCGCGCTCGCCGGAACCTTCGAGTTCGTCCTGCGCAAGGATCTCAAGTGGACGATGCCGCGCGCCGAAACCAAGACGCATTACATCGCTTTCGGACTCGACACCGATCTCGACGACGCTGCACGGCAGGCACTCAAGGAAATGATCTCGTGGATCGTCGAGATGACCGGCATCCATAAGGACGAGGCCTACGCGATGTGCAGCTTCGCGGCCGATCTGCACGTCACGCAGACGGTGAACAACGTGAAGGGTGTGCACGCGATGCTCCCGAAGAGCATCTTGCAGCGTTAGCTGAGCGGGTACGGGACTTGCATGGAAAGCGTGACGGATAAGTCGAATTGTCCGTCTTTTGTCGGCCGATAGGTGGAGTACGCCATGCCGGACTTCGTGCAGTTGCAACAAGTCTCGTTGAAGTACAACGAAGACGAAAGCGCGCTGGCGCTATATAGGACGAGCTTCGGCGTCGCCGATGGCGAGTTCATCGCCGTGGTCGGGCCGTCGGGCTGCGGCAAGTCGACCTTGATGAAGGTGGTCACCGGATTGTGGCCGGCCACCGCAGGGCATGTGACGGTGGACGGCAAGCCGGTGACGGCGCCACTCAGTTTCGTCGGCATGGCATTCCAGAACGCGTCGCTGCTGCCATGGCGCACGACACTCAGGAACGTCATGCTGCCACTCGAGATCGTGGAGCCGCATGCGAGCCGCTTGCGCTCCGATTGGGCGGCCTACGAGGCGAAAGCGCGTGAACTGATCGCGCTCGTGGGGCTCAAGGGCTGCGAGGACAAATATCCGTGGCAGTTGTCCGGTGGCATGCAGCAGCGTGCGCAGCTCTGCCGTGCGCTGATCCACGAACCCTCGCTGCTGATGCTCGATGAGCCATTCGGCGCGCTGGACATGTTTACGCGCGAGGAGCTCTGGCTTGCGCTGCAGGATCTCTGGCTGGCCCGCCGGCCCACCGTCATCCTGGTCACGCACGATTTGCGGGAGGCGGTCTTTCTCGCCGATCGCGTGCTGGTCATGAGCGCGCGGCCGGGACGCATCATTCTCGATCGAAAGATACCAACGCCGCGACCGCGGCGGCTCGACAGCACCTACGAACCGGAATCGGTCGCGCTGGTACACGAACTGCGGGAGCATATCAGTGCAGCACGCGCCCAAGCAGCGGCCTGAGGAAGACGAAATGAGCGTTGCGGAAACCTACGATCTGCCGCCGGTGACGCGGCGGAAGACCTTCTTCGAGCACAAGGCGGTCCGCCGCGCGCTGCCCTGGTTCGTGATCATTGCGATGTTCGTGGTTTGGGAAATCGTGGTCCGGCTGTTCGCCATTCAGGAGTTCGTTCTTCCCGCGCCGTCCGCCATCTTCAAATCCATGTGGCAGTGGCGGGAGCCGATCGCCATCAATGCGTGGCAAACGCTGACGACGACGCTGATCGGCTTTGCGCTTGCGATCCTGATCGGGGTGATCGGCGGCATCGCACTGGGGTCGTCGCAGGTCGCCTATGACGGTTTCTATCCGGCGCTGATCGCCTTCAATTCGGTGCCGAAGGTGGCGGTCGTGCCGGTGCTGGTGATCTGGTTCGGCATCGGAACGATTCCGGCGGTCATCACGGCGTTTCTGCTCGCGTTCTTTCCGATCCTCGTCAATGTCGCCACCGGGATAGCAACAGTGGAGCCGGAATTGCGTGACGTGCTGCGTGCGCTTGGTGCAAGCAAGCGGCAAGTCATCCTGAAAGTGGGGCTGCCGCGCGCCATGCCGTATTTCTTCGCCTCGCTGAAGATCGCCATGACCGTCGCTTTCGTCGGCTCGATCGTGGCCGAGAGCATCGCGGCCAATGCCGGCATCGGCTATTTGATGCTGGTCGCCTCGTCTCGTTTCGAGGTGCCGCTCGCCTTCGCCTGCCTCATCGTCACCGGTCTGATGGGCGTCGCCATGTACATCGTCTGCGTGGCTATCGAACAGCGCACCACAGGCTGGGCCACCCGCGGCGCCGACGGCGTGGCGTTCGGTTCTTGAGCTGAATAAGGCAGGAGTTGAGTTGTGGCTGATGACACCATCGAACAGATAACGGCCGATCGTTCGGCGCATTACGAGCCGTTTGGATGGCATCACTGGCCGGAGCATCCCTGGCTCTCCTATCAATTCCGTCGCGGTCTTGGTGAGACGCAGGAAGGCGGCGGCTCGGTCAGCGAAGTGCTGATGGCGGGCTCCCGCATGATCCCCGGCGATCTGGAGAGCTGGCACGAGGAGTGGATGCGGATTGCCGACCGCAACTGGGATCGCGGTCTGGCGTCTGAGCGCGCGGGTCACATCCGCACAGCGATGAACTGCTTTCTGCGAGCGGCCGATTATTACCGGCAAGCCGAGTTTCATCTCGAACCAAAGGACCCGCGCCGGCTGCCGACGTTCGAGAAGATGGAGGCCTGCTCGAAAAAGTTCATCGGATATCTGAATCCACCGGGCGAGGCAGTCGATATCCCCTATGAGCCGGGCAAGCCGATCTGCGGCTATTTCGTCCGCGCGCCGTTTCCGGGCGAGCGGCTGCCGGTGCTGATCTGCATGGGCGGTCTGGATTCAATCAAGGACGAGATGTGGTTCATGCAGGCACATGGCTGCCTGCAGCGTGGCATTTCGGTGCTGATGATCGACGGTCCCGGCCAGGGCGGCACGCTGCGCCGGCATGGTGTTCACAGCCGGCCTGATTCCGAATTTCCGATTGGCAAATGCATCGACTGGCTGGTGCAGCGCGCGGACGTCGATCCGACCCGTATCGCGGTCTGCGGCTCCAGCCTGGGTGGCTATTACGCCGCGCGCGCCGGGTGCTACGAGCACCGCCTGGCGGCGGCGATTTCGCATGGTGCGATCTGGTCGGTTCCGGACATGTGGGGCAACAAGGGCGATGATTTCGGCCTCGCCATGCACATCAAGTGGGTGCTTGGCGCGTCGTCGATGCGAGAGGCCCATGAGATCATGAAGCCGTTCACCCTGGAGGGCCACCTGGAGAACATGCGGTGCCCGTACCTTATCCTGCATGGCGGCCACGATGTACTGACGGTGTCGGCGGCCCGCCAGACTTACGATTATGCGAAGGCACACGGGATCGACGTCACCCTGCGGATCGTGGAAACCGACGAGACCGGCGCAGAACATTGCCAGCATGACAATCCGACCATCGGGCAGGAACTGCTTGCTGATTGGTTGGCCGACCGGTTCGGGATCGACCAGCTTAAATTGCTGAAGACATCGATCAACCCGCTGATCTAGGAGGCGACCGTGATTCAGGGCGTCGAGGTCGCAAAGCCGGGCATCGTGGCGATCGATCTGCATCGCGGCCACCTCGATCCGGCGGTCGCGACCATGCCGTTGGAGCCCGATGCCGCCGCCCGGGTGGTTGCGGCCAACGAGCGCTTTTTCCGGCAGGTCCGCGCGGCCGGCATTCCGATCTTTCACTGCGTCGCGACCTACCGCGATTCGGACGAAATCGCGCTGAACCCGGCCTGGAAGCATCGCGGCGAGGACCCCAACAATCCCCGCGGCAACGTGCTTCGCCACAACATCAAGGGCATGCCGGGCTGTCAGGTGA
>JAEZBA010000620.1 GCA_023430245.1 Pseudomonadota bacterium | reverse complement strand
GCCGCTGCGCGAGCTGTTCAAGGATGAGGTGCGCGCGCTCGGCCGCGAGCTTGGCCTGCCCGAAATCTTCGTCGGCCGCCATCCGTTTCCGGGGCCGGGCCTTGCAATCCGCTGCCCCGGCGCGATCACGCGGGAGAAGCTCGATATTCTTCGTTACGCCGACGACATCAATATCGAGGAAATCCGCCGCCACGGGCTCTACGACGATGTCTGGCAGGCCTTTGCGGTGATCCTGCCGGTGAAGACCGTCGGCGTGATGGGCGACGGACGCACCTATGATTTCGTGGTGGGTCTCCGGGCGGTGACCTCGACCGACGGCATGACCGCGGACTTTTATCCCTTCGACATGAAGTTCTTAGGTCATGTCGCGACCCGCATCATCAACGAAGTCAAGGGCGTCAACCGCGTGGTCTACGATGTGACGTCGAAGCCGCCGGGGACCATCGAGTGGGAGTGAACCGCTTCAGAGAGCGAGGACGTCGGCGATGCGTGTGATGGTGCTGGTCAAGGCAACCGAGGACAGCGAAAAGGGTTTTGCGCGAACGCCCGAAAACCTTGCGATGCTCGAGGCGATGGGCAAGTTCAACCAGGAACTGATTGCCGCCGGCATCATGCGCTCCGGCGATGGCCTCAAGCCCTCCTCGCATGGCAAGCGTATCGCCTTCGATGGCGCCTCCCGAACAGTGATCGATGGGCCCTTCGCCGCGACGAGCGAACTGGTCGCCGGCTTCTGGATCTGGGAGGTCAAGGATATGGATGAGGCGGTTGCCTGGGTAAAGCGGTGTCCCAATCCCATGCCCGGTCCGAGCGAGATCGAAATCCGGCCGCTCTACGAGTTGGCTGACTTGCAGTAAGCGCATCTGAAGGGCCATGAGCACCGCCCCGCGTTTCGAGATCGACATGGCTGCGTTCTGGCGCGACCCGTATCCCGCCTACGCGCAATTGCGCAAGGACGCCCCGATCGCGGTGGTGCCGCAGCTTGGCGGCACGGTATTCGCCGCGCGCGACGACATTTTCGTCTGTGAAAAGCAGATCGACATTTTCAGCTCGCATCAGCCCGGCGGATTGATGAACACGCTGATGGGCGTCAACCTGATGCGCAAGGATGGCGATGCGCATCTGGCCGAGCGCAATGCGATCTTTCCCGCGGTGTCGCCGAAGACCGTGAAGGCACACTGGACCGCGCAATTCCAGGCGCATGCCGATCGCATTCTGGATGCGCTCGAGCCGGGGCGCGAGGTTGATTTCTGTAAGGAGTTTGCGCTGCCGTTCTCGGCCGAGTGTCTCAAATCGATCACCGGCCTGACCAACATGCGCTACCAGGACATGGATGCGTGGTCGCAGGCGATGATCGACGGCATCGCCAATTATACCGGCGTGCCCGAGGTCGCGGCGCGCTGCCATACCGCCACTGCCGGGATCGACGCGGCGATTGATGACATGCTCCCGGTTGTGACGAAAACGCCGGACCAGAGCCTGCTCAGCGTGATGCTGCAAACCGGCATGCCGATGGACAGCGTGCGCGCGAATATCAAGCTTGCCATCAGTGGCGGGCAGAACGAGCCGCGCGATGCGATCGCGGGGACAGTGTGGGCGCTGCTCACCCATCCGAGCAACTAGCGCTGGTGACGACAGGGCAGGTCTCCTGGCTTCAGGCGTTCGAGGAATATGCCCGCTGGATTTCGCCGATCGGCATGTCGCCGCGCCGGATCGCGAAGCCGCATCGGGTTCGCGATATCGATTTCGACACGGATGACCGGATTTTCTTTCTGTACGGCTCGGCCAATCGCGACGAGAAGCACTTCGACCGGCCCGATATCTTCGATATCCGCCGCGACACTTCGAAGAGCATTGCCTTCGGTGCCGGCCCGCATTTCTGCGCCGGCGCATTCGCCTCGCGCGCGATGATCGCCGACGTGGCGCTGCCGGCGATTTTTTCCAGGCTGTCTCATCTGCGTCTTGTCGGTGACGAGGAGGTGCGCTTCGGCGGCTGGGCTTTCCGCGGACTGTTCAGGCTGCCGGTGATATGGGAACGCTGACCTGCGCGCCGACGTAGCGCCCGGCCAGATCGAGCAGCGTGTCGACGTCCCAGTTGTCATAGGCATGTTCGCCATAATGGGCAGCGCGGATGCGGCCATCCGGCCCGATCAGGAAGTCGGCTGGCAGCCCGAGAACGCCGTTTTCCATGGTGAGCGAAACGCGGCGGCTCGACAGCACGCCGCGAAGGCCGGCCCACATCGCCGCCGGATGCAATACCGACAGGAGTGAGGTCTCAACGCCGTAACGGCGATAAAGCGCCTTGCCCGGATCGGCGATGCAATCGAAGGGCAGGGCGGCCTGGTAGGGCTCCATCTCCGCCTGCGAGGAATGGAAAACGACCACCTCGCGAATTGCCCGTGCACGTATGTCGTCCGCATGCGCGGCGAGTTCGCGCAGATGCAGATTGCAGATCGGGCAACCCGCAAAGCGGCGGAACTGCAGATGGACGATCCCGGCGGACGGATTTGGAA
>JAEZBA010000540.1 GCA_023430245.1 Pseudomonadota bacterium | reverse complement strand
TTGGTGGGTCACCAGCGCTGTAACCGCGCCCATGCGCGCCGATGCGGCCGCGGCTTCGCAGCCGGCGTGTCAGCCGCCAATCACGATGACATCGAAGCGTTGATCCATAGAAGCGGACATGTAGTGGACCGGACCCGCAGCGTCAAAAGCCGGCGAGAGTCAGGCGACGATTCCCGCACTCGGTTTCACGTGAAACGCAGGAGTCTCAATCCCTTGCCGGAAGAGTCTGGACTCGAATCAGAAAAGGTAAACGCGCTATTTACCAATACAGAAATCGCGGAAAATCTTGTCGAGAATATCCTCGACATCCACGCGACCCGTTAGTCGGCCAAGTGCTTGAGCGGCCACGCGTAATTCCTCGGCAAAGGTGTCCTCGCGCCCCGCCTCACCCTCGGAAATCGCGCGATTCAGGGCGGATTCGGCCTTTTCGAGCAGATGCCGCTGCCGCTCGCGGGTCACCAGCGCCGGTTCGCCTCGTCCAAAGACCGACCGCGCATATTTGCCGAGGTCGGCCAGAAGCCGATCTACCCCATCCCCCGATACCACTGACAGCTCGTAGAAGTGCGAATCCTCGGTCTTGAGCGCGCTCCGAGGATTACCGTCGGCGGATTGCTCGCTCCGGAGATCGATCTTTGTCCTGACTCGCCAGAGATCCTGCCCGGTACCCGACGCCGAAACCGGTTGCGAATCCGGATTCGCACCTTCACTTTCTGTTAACCATAAAATCAGATCGGCGGCGGCAGCGCGATCCCTGGCCCGGGCCACACCCTCCCGCTCGACCGGGTCGCTGGTCTCCCGGATGCCGGCGGTGTCCAGAAGGGTCACCGGATAGCCTCCGAGATCGAGATGGACCTCGATCACGTCCCGGGTGGTTCCGGCATGCGGCGAGACAATCGCGACCTCCCGCCGGGCGATCCGGTTCAGCAGCGTCGACTTGCCGGCATTGGGCGGCCCGGCGATCGCAACCACCAGACCCTCCCGCAGGCGCTCGCCACGGCGTCCTTCCGCCAGCAATGCTGCGATCTCCCGCTGCAGCAAACGCGCAGCATTCAGCGCACGCACCGCAACATCGGCCGCGACATCGGCCTCATCGGAGAAATCGATGCCGGCCTCGGCCAACGCCATGGCCTCGATCAGCCGCAACCGCCAGTTTTCGGCCCGGTCGCCGAGCAGACCCTGAAGCTGCCGCACCGCCTGGCGCCGCTGCGCCTCGGTATCGGCATGGATAAGATCCGCCAGCCCTTCGACCGCAGTCAGATCTAGCTTGCCGTTGTCGAAGCCGCGCCGGGTGAATTCTCCGGCCTCGGCCGGCCGCAGGCCGGGCATGCGCGAGAGCGCCGAGAACGTGGCGGCGATCACCGCCCTGCCCCCATGCAATTGCAGTTCGACAACGTCCTCGCCGGTCTCGCTGTTCGGCCCCTCGAAAAAAAGAACCAGCGCCTGATCGATCATCTCGCCGGAGGCCGGATCGCGGATGGTCGCCAGCATCGCCCGCCGCTGCTCGGGAACCCGACCGACCAGCGCCTCGAGCGCGGGCCGGGCCTGCGGACCGGAGATGCGGACCACGCCGATCGCGGCCGGGACCGAACCGGAGGATAGCGCGTAGATGGTGTCGGCCGAGACTGTCATGGTCGCTTCAAAGCCCTTTCACGAACGCGCGTAAAGGGGCACGAGGCCGCGTTGTCTTGCGAGCCTGGCAAAGATGTATTACATTCAACATATGAAATCGGTAACCGTCAGACTTCCTGACAGCCTCGCAGACGAGATCGAGGCCGAAGCCCGCGAACGAAAGATGTCGAAAACGGACATCATTCGTGAGCGATTGGAAAGCGCGCGATCATCTACGGCATCCGATCAGTGGAGCGATTTGCTGTCTCGCGTCGCCGGTTCGATGGAAGGCCCCGCCGACTTGAGTTCAAACGTAAAGAAGTATCTGAAGTCGACCGGATATGGCCGGAACCGTTCTCGTTGACGCCGGTTTTCTAGCCGCATTTATCGTAGCCCGCGATGCGAACCACGCTTGGGCACTCTCACAACCACGCCAGTTGCCGCCGCCTTGGCATACTTGCGATGCGGTCATCTCAGAAACCCTACACGTTATCGGCCCGCATGCATTCAAACCAATAGCTTTGCTCATTCGCGGAGGCGCACTTACTTCTTCATTCCGTTTCGTCGACAGCACAAACGAAGTGCTCGCGCTCATGGAAAAATACGCAAACGTTCCAATGAGCTTTGCTGACGCGTGCCTCGTACGAATGACAGAAATCTCGTCCAATCCAACACTGCTGACGACGGACACAGATTTCCGCATCTACCGGCGGCATGGACGCCAAGTCGTTCCCTGCGTGATGCCGGCTTAGATCAAATTCCGGCCGACCTGCAGCGCGCCTAGCGCCAGCAACCCGACATACAGAAAAACCCGGAACGCTTCGGGGCTGATACGCGCGCGCATCCGTTGTCCCGCATACATGCCAACGACTGCAGGCGCGATCGCAAACAGAGACAAGGTCCCGAGCGACATATCGAACGCGCCGCCATCCCAGAGAATCAAGGCGAGCGCGACCGTCGACGTTGTGAAGTGCAGGCCGAGTGCCTGAACCAGCTCATCCTTGTCGAAACCGATCGCCTGCAGATAGGGCAAAGCGGGAATGACAAATACACCGGTGGCCGCCATCACGACGCCCGTCAACACACCGACGATTGGCGCAAGCCAGATCTCGTTGTGGCGTGCGACCGAAAACTTCACCTTCGACAGGCCGATCAGCGCATAGGCGATCAGCACGACACCAAGCCCAATCGCGGCCGGCTTCGCGTTTTCACCTGTGAGGATGCCGTTGCCGAGCCAGGCGCCAACGAACAGGCCGAGCAGCATGGTGCCGAGGCGCCTGATCAGAGCAAGCAGGTAAGGGCCTGCGACCATCTGCCAGATATTGGTCGCGAGCGATGGCGCGATCAGGATCGCGGCAGCCTGGGCCGGAGTCATCACCGCGGCAAGCAGACCCAGCGCCACGGTCGGCAATCCCATGCCGATCACGCCCTTGACGAATCCAGCGAGCAGATAGGCGATAATGACAAGCGCGATGAGGAATCCATCCATGGGCCGCAGTTGAAACAAGTCGCGACCCGCCACAATGCCTAAACCGCGAAGGCTGCCTTCGCAAAAAGGGAATGGCTGCGCTGCCATTTAAGGCTGTCAGACGTTAACGTCGGTTCCAGCACCTCTGCGAGGATCGTCATGTCCGGCACCGTATCGACCCAAAAATTCGGTCACGAGAACCGGCTCGCGCACGAGGCCTCGCCGTACCTGCTGCAGCACAAGCACAATCCGGTGGACTGGCGGCCCTGGGGACCGGAAGCACTGGCCGAGGCGAAAGCCAGCAACAAGGTGATCCTGCTGTCGGTCGGCTATGCCGCCTGCCACTGGTGCCATGTCATGGCGCATGAAAGCTTCGAGG
>JAEZBA010000486.1 GCA_023430245.1 Pseudomonadota bacterium | reverse complement strand
GGCCGCGGCACCTATGCCGCGCGCTCGTCGCTGGTCGGCGGCAACGCGCTCAAGGTTGCGTCGAACGCCATCATCGACAAGGCCAAGCCGATGGCGGCGGCGCTGATGGAAGCGGCCGAAGGCGATCTCGAATTCAAGGACGGCTCGTTCCGCGTGGTCGGTACCGACAAGACCATTCCGCTGACCGAAGTGGCCAAGGCATTCTATGCGCCGATGGGTCCGCTGACCGAGAAGATGGGCGTCGGCCTCGAAGCGCAGGGCAACTGGTCGACCAATCCGCCAAACCATCCGAACGGTTCGCACGTCGCCGAGGTCGAGGTCGATCCGGAGACCGGCGAGGTGCGTGTCGACCGCTATTACGTGGTCGACGATCTCGGCGTGGTGCTCAATCCGATGATCGTGCGTGGACAGATCCATGGCGGCATCGCGCAGGGCATCGGCCAGGCGCTGATGGAGCACGCGGTCTATGACAAGGACTCTGGCCAGATGCTGTCGGCGACCTTCATGGATTACGGCATGCCGCGCGCTGACCTGTTCCCGGAGATCGAGACCCATCTAGAAGAGGTGCCGTCCAAGACCAATCCGCTCGGCGTCAAGGGGATCGGCGAGTCGGGTACCATCGGTGCGCCGCCGACCGTGATCAACGCGATCCTGGATGCGCTGAAGCCGCTGGGCGTGAAGGAGATCGACATGCCGGCGACGCCGGCGCGGGTCTGGGCCGCCATGAACAAGGCGCGCGCAGCGTAAGCCCGCGCGTCAGGCGCGTTTGCCGGCAGCGTGTGCGTTCTGCGGCCAGGATCGGTAGGGCCGCAGCACCAGCGCGCCGTTGTAATAATCCGGCTGGCCGGTGATCTCGGCGCCGATCCAGTCCGGCAGCGCGAATTGCTGCTGCTCGTCGCGCAGTTCGATTTCCGCGATGACGAGGCCCTCATTTTCGCCGGCAAAGACGTCGACTTCGAAGGTGAGGTCGCCGTGCGGCACCAGGTGGCGCACCTTTTCGATCACCGCGCCGTGCCGCAGTCCGATCATCGCCTCGGCCTCGATCACCGGTACCGGGTATTCCAGTTCCAGCCGGCGCAGCGTCGTCGAGCGCGACTTGACGCTGAGCGTCGCCTCGAGGTTGTCGCGGATGCGCACGCGCACCGACGCGTTGCCCTCGGTGGCGAGATAGGCCTGCCGGATCGCAATGTTTCTGCTCACGTCGCGGCGCCATCCGTCGCTACGCACCAGGAACTTGCGCTCGATTTCGAAAGCCATCGGCTACCCTACCTTCTGCAATGAGCCGTGCAGGCCCGACACCGGTTCGCACCGATAGCGGCTCACCCGCGATACTCTGCGGGAAGCGAGAACGACACCGTCTGTCCGCTCAGCCGGTCTTTGACCGCAAGCGAAAAGTCGTAATCGCTGTCGGACAACCCGCCGTCGGCCGCGGGCCGGACCACGAAGACCAGTTCGCGGCGCAGGCTCTGGCGCGGAGCGAGCATGACCGGACCGCGAAACACTGCGTCCGCGGCCAGGCCCCGCCTTGCGATGGCGATGAGATCGTCGCGCGTCGGCAGCGCGGTTTGCGGAACGGCCCGCGCACGATCGCGCGGCGTAACCAGCAGCGCCAGATCGAGATCGAGGCTGCGGCTTCGCGACCGGTTTTGCACCGTCACTTCGCCGAAGCTCGCGCAATGCGACTGCAATCCGTCGCCGCCGGAATAATTTGCGAAATAGCGCCGTTGCACCGTCGAGATGAACAGCGGCAATTGGCCGGTCCTGACGCTGATGTGCCGCGACTGATGGCTGAACGGCCAGCCATTCGAGCCGATCAGGATCAGCCCCGCCATGAGCGACGCTGTGCCGCCGATTGCCAGCACCCATCCGAGCACGACCCACCGCCCCGCATCGCTGTCGTAGCTCTCCGCGCGCCGCCCGCGCTGCCACTGCATCAGCAGCGCCAAGGTTAGCGCGATCAGGGCGATGGCCGCCACCGCTGTGACAACTGGACCTTGGATAAACGGAGATTGCGTGAGCATGCGACACGGCGACGAAGCCCACGGCGAAGCGTGCAGCATCCGGCATAGAGCCGCGATCGGGTTTGCGCCCGCGAGCAGCGATGCCAGCAGGGCGGCGCCGATCAGCGCGGGAACGAACCGGAGCAGATGCCGCATGCGCACAGACTAACATGGCATGCGCCGCGGCCTCAGCGATGATCGCGCGCTTCGATTCGGATATGTGGAAAAACGTCTGCGGCGCGCTACGCGCCTGTCTCGGCGCTGGCACGCGCGCTCGCAGCCTTGGCGCGCTTGTCGCTCGCGGTGCTGCCGCGGGTCTTCTTGACCGGCGTATCGGCCTGCGCGGCATCCAGTTCGGCATCGCGTTGCAGACGGGCCGCACGCAGCGTTTCGATCCGGTCGATCGCGGCCTGATGGGCCTTGCGATAATCGTCCGCGGCCTTGGCGCGTTCGGCGATGACTTCGGGGAGAAGAGGTTTTGTTGCCATGGGATACACAACGCGCAGGCACCGCTTTGGTTCCATCGCTGAGGTTCAGTTCCGCTGCGCGACCCGGTCCGCTACCCA
Organism: Pseudomonadota bacterium; assembly: GCA_023430245.1. Classification (GTDB taxonomy): domain Bacteria; phylum Pseudomonadota; class Alphaproteobacteria; order Rhizobiales; family Xanthobacteraceae; genus Pseudorhodoplanes. The sequence continues at coordinate 3,181 of JAEZBA010000486.1, read as the reverse complement.
CTTCCGCCGCCGCCAAATCACCACAGGCAAAGCTTCGCCGCCCGTATTGTTTGCGGCGCCGGGTACGCCGTACCCTTTTGGAAGTAGGCGAGGGGAATGATGCGCCGAAAGACGCAGGGCATTCCTGATACGCCACGCACTGTTGCCAGCGCGCAGCCGCCTCACGGCGCATCACATCCGCTTCAAGCTTGCGCTTGTTGCGGGTGCTCTTTTGGCGGCGTTTTTGTGCGCGGCGCGAGCCAGACCGCACGATCCCCGGGCCGCGTTTGCGTACCCGGACTAACGCGTCCGGGGCCGTACAGCGAACTCTTCGCGCACGTAATGCCCGTAGAGCGGGGTCCCGAGGCCCCCCGGGGGACATGGCCGACGAAGCCATGCCCGCAGGCGCCGCACCGCGCTCCATCAACAGACGTCACCGGTTGACGCCCCTCATGAGCGAGGTTGGGTGAGTGTATGCTTTTATTCCTAGAATGTCAACGGCAAATGTGCTGTCGTCCCCGCGAACGGAATTCGGGTCCACCCCTGCGCGGGACGACCAGCTTGTGCGCGCATTCGCATATCCACCTATGCGCATGCGCGCTGAACGTTTCGCGAACGGGCGCCGCTGCGACGCGCGCGGAGCGGGTCTGGGCGATGCCTGCGGCTTGCGCTGGCTCAATGTGCGGCCCCGCCACCGCTCTAGTCTGCGCGGGCTTCGTCGGGCCCAACGAAGCAGGCGGCCTGCGCCGAATGGCCGAAGGTCCACTCCGGTTCAGGTCGCTCTGTCATTGCGAGGCCGGTGACCGCCCGGGACGATCAACCAGCAGGGGGCGCCAATCCGGGCCGTCCTGACGGACAGAAGCGGCGGTTGTGCTGCTTGAAACCGGGCTCGTAGCGACAATCGAGCCTGAGAGGCCGCCAAGCAAGTCGGCCTCTTTTGGCGGACAGTAAGGGACTGGATCAGAATACCGGGCAGGTCTGGATGGCGGTGCAGCCGCCGAGCGTGTAATTCACCGCTGCCTCGCCACCGGCGGCGCTTTCCAGCGTGTCGTCGGAGACGTCAAAGCTGAGGATGTCCTCGTCCTGCTGTCTCATCGCTTCATTCATCGCACGATCCCTTTCATGGTTGGGACCGTCACTATAGCAGCAAGTTACGGGATCTCCGCCTCTGTGACAGATGTTACAGACGCTCGAAAATCGGCCACTGTCGGACGAAACGGGGCCAGTAGTTTTACCGACAAAAAGAACATATTGCGAACTGAGAACAAATGGTGTCCATTGAGTCCTGTTCGGTCGAGACAGCCCGAACGGTCCGAAACCAGCCGAGCGGAGAAGCGGGCGAGAGCCGCGCGTATACGCCGCCCGAATCGTCAGTCATAAGGAGCGACAATGGCCCAGGCCGCCCTGCGATTGGTTGAAGGTTCCTCCATGGACAAGTCGAAAGCCCTTGATGCCGCGCTCTCGCAGATCGAGCGCGCCTTCGGCAAGGGCTCGATCATGCGGCTCGGCAAGAACGACAAGGCGATGGACATCGCCACGGTCTCGACCGGGTCGCTCGGCCTCGATATCGCGCTCGGCGTCGGCGGCCTGCCGCGCGGCCGGATTGTGGAAATCTACGGGCCGGAATCCTCCGGCAAGACCACGCTGGCGCTGCATACCGTGGCCGAAGCCCAGAAGAAGGGCGGCATCTGCGCCTTCGTCGATGCCGAACACGCGCTCGACCCGGTCTATGCGCGCAAGCTCGGCGTCAATGTCGACGACCTCCTGATCTCGCAGCCCGATGCCGGCGAGCAGGCGCTGGAAATCACCGATACGCTGGTGCGCTCCGGCGCGGTCGACGTGGTGGTGGTGGATTCGGTCGCGGCGCTGGTGCCGAAGGCCGAGCTCGACGGCGAGATGGGCGATTCGCTGCCCGGCCTGCAGGCCCGGCTGATGAGCCAGGCGCTGCGCAAGCTCACCGCTTCGATCAACAAGTCGAAGACCATGGTGATCTTCATCAACCAGATCCGGATGAAGATCGGGGTGATGTATGGCTCGCCGGAAACCACCACCGGCGGCAATGCGCTGAAATTCTATGCCTCGGTGCGCCTCGACATCCGCCGCATCGGCGCGATCAAGGATCGCGACGAGGTGGTCGGCAACCAGACCCGCGTCAAGGTGGTGAAGAACAAGCTGGCGCCGCCGTTCAAGCAGGTCGAGTTCGACATCATGTATGGCGAGGGCGTGTCGAAGGTCGGCGAACTGATCGACCTCGGCGTCAAGGCCGGCGTGGTGGAGAAGTCCGGCGCCTGGTTCTCCTATGACAGTCAGCGGATCGGGCAGGGGCGCGAGAACGCCAAGACCTTCCTGCGCAACAATCCCGACATGGCCGCGTCGATCGAGGCGGCCGTGCGGCAGAATTCCGGGCTGATCGCCGACAAGATCCTGGCCGGCGAGGAAGAGGAGGACGACGAGGACGACAAGGACGACAAGGAATAATCCGGATAGCCTGCATCCGCGTCGCCGCGCGGGCCGGGTGAGGGGACCGCTTGCCTCGCGATCCGCTCCCCGGCGTTTTTTTGAGCGGCTCCCGTAGGGCAACCGGCCCACGGCGGTGATGCGACCGTCGCGCGCGGGGCTGCTCAGGGTTGAGATCGGGATCGCGCGCGGGCCAGCCCGACGGCCCGGCGAAGACCGCTACCGCCGCCCGCCCAGCCAACCCCTCGCGTCCAGCCGGGCCAGACCGCCCGCAAGCGCCGGAAATCGGTCCGTTTCTGGACTTGGCCGGGCGGCGTCGCTACATATCCCCCGAAACATCAATCCGATCCGGGCCTTTCATCCCGGCGCAGACAGGGGCCGCGGACAGGCAGCCGCGGCGGCGAATTCTTCATGAGCGGCGTCAACGATATCCGGGCTGGGTTCATCGATTATTTCGCGCGCAACGGCCACGAGCCGCTGGCATCCTCGCCGCTGGTGCCGCGCAACGATCCGACGCTGATGTTCACCAATGCCGGGATGGTGCAGTTCAAGAACGTCTTCACCGGCCTGGAGAAGCGGCCCTATGCGCGCGCCGTGACCTCGCAGAAATGCGTCCGTGCCGGCGGCAAGCATAACGACCTCGACAATGTCGGCTACACCGCGCGCCATCACACCTTCTTCGAGATGCTCGGCAACTTCTCGTTCGGCGATTATTTTAAGGATCACGCGATCGAACTGGCCTGGA
>JAEZBA010000550.1 GCA_023430245.1 Pseudomonadota bacterium | reverse complement strand
TGCCGCGGCACCTCGATCAGCGCATGCACCAGTTTGCGCTCTTCGTCCTCGCTGAGCCCCCCGCGCGCGCGGCCGGCCGCAATCGCGAGGCACGCCAAAACGGCTAGCTGGCACGTAAAGGCCTTGGTCGAGGCGACGCCGATCTCGGGCCCGGCCAGCGTCGGCATGATGACACTGCTTTCGCGCGCGATGGTCGAGGTCTGAACGTTCACCACCGCAAGCACGGACTGCCCCTGCTCCTTGGCGTAGCGCAGCGAGGCGAGCGTGTCGGCGGTCTCGCCCGATTGCGACACGACGATGGTGAGATCACCCTTGCGCAGCGGCGCTTCGCGGTAGCGGAATTCGGAGGCGACATCGATTTCGACCGGCAGCCGCGCATAGCGCTCGAACCAGTATTTCGCGACGAGACCTGCATAATAGGCGGTGCCGCAGGCCGAGATAGACACCCGGTCGAGGGTTTTGAAGTCGAACGGCAATTTGCCCGGAAGCGTGACGCATTCCTTGGCCATGTCCAGATAATGCGCCAGCGTATGCGCGACCACTTCGGGCTGTTCGTGAATCTCCTTCGCCATGAAATGGCGATGGTTGCCCTTGTCGACCAGGAATGCCGAGCCGGTGGTCTTGATCACCGCCCGCTTCACCGGCTCGCCAGCCTCGTTGAAGATCTGCACGCTGCCGCGCCGGACCACGGCCCAGTCGCCTTCCTCGAGATAGGAAATCGTGTCGGTAAAGGGCGCCAGCGCCAGCGCGTCGGAGCCGAGATACATCTCCTCCGCGCCATGCCCCACCGCCAGCGGCGATCCCTTGCGCGCGCCGATCATCAGATCGTCCTCGCCCGCGAAGATGAAGGCCAGCGCAAACGCGCCGCGCAGCCGCGGCAGCGCCGCGCGCACCGCATCGACCGGCGACTTGCCCTTCTTCATTTCTTCGGTGACGAGATGCGCCACCACTTCGGTGTCGGTCTCGGTGCCGAAACGCGCGCCCTCTTTTTCGAGCTGCTCGCGCAACTCGCGGAAATTCTCGATGATGCCGTTATGGACCACCGCGAGACGCTCGGTGGCGTGGGGATGGGCGTTGTTTTCGGTCGGCTTGCCGTGGGTCGCCCAGCGCGTATGGCCGATGCCGGCCAGTCCGGAGAGCGGTTCGCGGCCGAGCCGGTCCTGCAGATTGCGGAGCTTGCCTTCCGCGCGCCGGCGTTCGAGATGGCCGTTCTCGACGGTGGCGATACCGGCCGAATCGTAGCCTCGATATTCCAGCCGCTTCAGCGCGTCAACGAGCTGGCCCGCGACCGGCTCACGCCCGAGAATTCCGACAATGCCGCACATGCCGTGCCGATCCCTCGCCGAGATAAAGTCTCGAATGCCCCGCCGCCGTTAGAACCGCATCCGCCTGACCGCGGAAATCACAATGCGTTTCGGCCTGTAACCGGGGTCGAGCGCGGCGGGAAGATGCTCAACTGCCGCCCTTCTTGCCCGCCGCCTTCAGGCTGCGCAAGCGCGACGCCCAGCCTTCCTTAATGACCTGCCGGACCCGGCCGAGCGCAAGCGAATCCTGCGGCACCGACTCGGTAATGACCGAACCCGAACCGATATAGGCGCCGTCGCCAATGCTGACCGGCGCCACCAGTGAGGAGTTCGAGCCGACGAACGCGCCCTTGCCGACCTCGGTGCGGTGCTTTCCGGCGCCGTCATAGTTACAGAAAATGGTGCCCGCACCGATATTGGCGCCCTCGCCCACCCGTGCGTCGCCGATATAGGCGAGGTGATTGGCCTTGGCGCCGTCTGCGAACTCCGCCTGCTTGACCTCGACGAAATTGCCGATCTTCGCGCCCTTGCCGATCCGCGCACCGGGGCGGAGGCGCGCGAACGGACCGATCAGGGCGCCCTCGCCGATATGGGTTTCGGTCAGATGCGAGAACGAATGGATCACCGCGTTCGCCTCCACCGTCACGCCGGGACCGAACACGACATAGGGCTCGACCGTCACATCGCGTCCGAGCACGGTGTCGGCCGACAAAAACACGGTCTCGGGCGCGGTCATGGTCACGCCGGCATCGAGCGCCGCCTGGCGCAGCCGCTGCTGCAGCACCGCCTCGGTCTCGGCCAGCTGCGCCTTGGTGTTGATGCCTCTCACATCGTCCTCCTCGACCTCGACGGCGACCGCCCGAAGACCCGCCTCATTGGCGAGCGCGACCGCATCGGTCAGGTAGAATTCCTGTTTCGCATTGGCATTGCCGATGCGGTCGAGCAGTGCCAGCGCCTGCCGGCCATCGAGCGCCATCAGCCCGCCATTGCACAGACCGATCGCCCGTTCGGCCGCGCTCGCATCGTTATGCTCCCGGATCGCAACGAGCTTGCCGTCCTCGACGATGAGCCGGCCGTAGCCGGTTGGATCTGCGGGCGTGAAGCCCGCGCCCGCCACCGCCGCCCCAGCGGTGAGCGCCGCGCGGAGCTTCATCAAGGTCTCGGGTCGAACCAGGGGTGTATCGGCGAACACCACCAGAATGTCATCGAAGCCGCGCTCCAGTGCGCCGCGCGCAGCCAGAACCGCATGCGCGGTGCCGAGCCGCTCCATCTGGCGTGCGATCGAGGCATTGGGAAAGACGCGCGCGGCTTCCTGTGCCACCGCGTCATGGTCCGGGCCGACAACGACGACGCAATCGGTGGCGCCGGCACCGGCGACCGCGCGCAGCACATGCGCCAGCAGCGGCTCGTTGCCGATCGGGTGCAACACCTTGGGCAGGGACGATCGCATGCGGGTGCCCTCACCCGCCGCAAGTAC
>JAEZBA010000451.1 GCA_023430245.1 Pseudomonadota bacterium | reverse complement strand
CCGAGCAGCAGCCCCTTGAACGGATCGAGATCGACCTCGATCTGATGCCGGTACTCGCTTTCGCTGAGCAGCAGCCCGGCAAGGAACGCCCCGAGCGCGACCGACAGCCCCGATGCCCCGGTCGCAGCCGAAATGCCGACGACAATGGTCAGCGTGATCGCCATGATCAGTTCGCGCGAGCCGGTGCGCGCCGCCGAACGCATCAGCGGCGTTACCACATAACGGCCGACCACCATGATGACGCCGACCGCGGCGAAGGCCTGCGCGAATGGCAGCAGCAGATCGATCAGCGACTTGTCGCCGGCATTGCGCGCTTCCAGGATGCCGATGGTGAACAGCACAGGGACGACGCACAGATCCTGAAACAGCAGCACCGACAGCGCCACACGCCCTGACGGTGTGGCGGCGCGGTGCTGGTCGATCAGCAACTGCATCACGATCGCAGTCGAGGACAGGGCAAAGCACATGCCGAGAATGAGGCCGGTCGGCGGCGTGATGCCGCTCATGCGGATGGCGGTCCCGATCACCACGATGCAGACCCCGACCTGAACGAGGCCAACGCCGAGCACGTAGCGCCGCAATTGCCACAGCCGCGGCAGCGATAGTTCCATGCCCAGCAGAAACAGCAGGAACACGACGCCAAGCTCGGCAAGCGGCTCCGCTTCCTTCGGATCCTCCAGCGTGATGTAGCGGAGGATCGGATAAAAATCGTCGAGATAGCCGACGCCGAACGGGCCCAGCACCAGTCCGATCAGCAGAAAGCCCAGCACCGTACCGAGAAACCGGTGCAACAACGGCACCAGGATTCCCGCGGCCACGAGAAAGATCAGGACGCTTTTCAGGTGTTCGGCGTGCAGCACGGCAGTGGACCTCGGGAGACCGGCAGGCTTTGGAATTCCTGTCTAGTCCGATTCGGCCCTCGGACCGGGGGCCCCTCAGCGCGTCGGACCGCTGTCTTTGGCAGGCTCCCCGAAATCTAGCAACTCCACCGCCCGCTCGGCGGCGTCGATGAAGGGCGACAACACGATGTCGGCGCCGGCCTTCACAAAATGCTCGGTTTCTTCGGTCGAGTTGACCCGCACCGCGATCCGCCCCCGATAGCCGGCCTGGCGCAGACTTTGCGTCAGCGCCAGCCTTGGATCGTCGTGGGTCACTCCCTGCGCGATCGGGTGGATGGCATTGACCACCCATTTCGTGTCGCTCAACGGCAGGCTCGCCGGAAACTCCGGATCCTCGGCGTCGCCATACAGCGCCGGCATTCCGAGCTTGCGCCATTGCTCGACCGCGTCCGGATCAAAATCGATGCCGAGGATCGACACGCCCCGGCTTTCGAAAGCGCGGCCCATGGCGCGGCCATAGCGTCCAAGCCCGAACAGGATCACATCGAAGCGGGCAGTCTCGCCTTGCGCAGTCTTCTCGAACGCGCGCTCACGCTCCGGCACCTTCCGCTCGAACATGCCGATGTAGTTTTCGCATAGCCGGTAGAGCTGATGAGAATAAAGGATCATGTAGGTCGAGAGCGTAATGGTCACCAGCCCGACCAGCGTCACGAGCCCAAGCGAGTCTTTCTGAACGTGGCCGAGGCTCAGACCCATCGCCATGAAGATCAGCGAAAATTCGCTGATCTGCGCCACCGTCAGACCGGCCAGAAAACCGGTCCGCTTGCGGTAGCCCATATAACCCATGATCGCCATCACGATCAGCGGATTGCCGATCAGCACAAAGGCCGACAGCAAGATCGCCGCCCCCACCTGCTGACCCAGTTCGTTGAGATCGAGACGCGCGCCCAGCCCGACGAAGAAAAACAGCAGCAGGAAATCCCGCAGGCTCGCCAGCCGCGTCGCCACCGCTTCGCGCACGCTGGTCGAGGCGAGCGATACGCCGGCGAGCAATCCGCCGAGCTCCTTGCCGAGGCCCAGCCAGTCGCCGGCCGCGGCGAACAGCACCGCCCAGGCGAGCGAGAAACTGACCAGCAACTCGGGCGCGCGCGCGATCAGCTTCAGCATCGGTTCGGCCGCATAGCGGATGAACACCGCGACGAAAGCCATCATGGCGATGCCGCTGCCCAGCACGCCGAGCACGCCCAGGCCGGACGGGCTCTTGCTGGTGCCGACGCCATAGGCCGACAGCACCACCATCGCCACCACCACGGCAATGTCCTGCACGATCAGGAAGCCCAGCGCGATGCGCCCATGCAGCGAGTCGAGTTCGCGTTTGTCGGACAGCAGCTTGACGATGATGATGGTGGACGAAAATGTCAGCGCGACCGCGATATAAAGGCTGGTGACGGGAGCGAAGCCAAGCGCGATACAGATCAGAAAGCCGATCACCGACGTGAACAGCACCTGCCCGAGACCGGTCGCGAGCGCGACCGCGCCGAGTGTGCGGATGATTTTCAGGTCGAGCTTCAGGCCGACCAAAAACAGCAGCACGCTGATCCCGATTTCCGCCAGCAGATCGATATGCGACGTGGAACTGACGATACTCAGCGCACCCGCGCCGACCAGGAGGCCGGTCGCGATATAGGCGACGATCAGCGGCTGGCGCAGCAACAGGCCGACCACGCCCATGCCGGCCGCAAGCGCCAGCACCAAAGCGAGTTCGTAGAATACCGCGCCGCCTTCGGTCATCCGTTCCGGCGCTCAGCGCCGCCGCCCATGGAGACCGCCGGTTGTCTCAGGCTCTCAGCGCCGCTTCAATGGCATTCAACGCCGCATCCGCCTTGGAGCCGTCCGGGCCGCCGGCCTGGGCCATGTCGGGCTTGCCGCCACCGCCCTTGCCGCCCAGCACTTCGGAGGCCTTGCGCACCAGATCGACCGCCGAGAACCGCGACACGAGATCGGGCGTGACGCCGACCACGATGCTGCCCTTGCCGTCATCGCTGGTTGCGACCAGCGCGACCACACCCGAGCCGACCTGCTTCTTGCCTTCGTCGGCCAGTCCTTTCAGATCCTTGATGTCGATGCCGGTCACGGCGCGCGCCAGCAGCTTGATGTCGCCAACGGTCTTGATGCCGTCGTCGCCACCCGCCTTGCCGCCGCCGCCCATGGCGAGTTTCTTCTTTGCCTCGGCGAGATCGCGCTCGAGCTTCTTGCGCTCGTCCAGCAACTGGGTGATGCGCGAGGGCATGTCGGCGACGGTGACGCGCAGGAGATCGGTCGCCACCGCTTGCGCCGCCTGCATGGTGGCATTCGCGGCCTTGCGGGCGTTGCGGCCGGTCAGCGCCTCCAGACGCCGCACCCCGGCGGCGACGCCCTGGTCGGCCACGAGCGAAATCAGGCCGATATCGCCGGTGCGCTTCACATGGGTGCCGCCGCACAATTCGACCGACCAGCCGAGCGCGTTGGAGCCCGGCTTCTCGCCCATCGCCACCACGCGAACCTCGTCGCCGTATTTCTCGCCGAACAGCGCCCGCGCCCCGGACGCGCGCGCCTCCTCGAGCCCCATCAGCCGGGTGGTGACTTCGGAATTCTGGGTGACGAAATCGTTGGCAAGGTCTTCGACCTGCTCGATCTCCTCCGGCGTCATCGGCTTCGGATGCGAGAAGTCGAAGCGCAGCCGCTCCGGCGCGACCAGCGAGCCCTTCTGCGCGACATGGTCGCCGAGGATCTGCCGCAGCGCCTCGTGCAGCAGATGCGTGGCGGAGTGGTTGGCGCGGATCGCCGAGCGGCGGCCATGCTCGACGTCGAGCTGCAGGGCGAGGCCGACCTTCAGGCTGCCCTCCTCCACCACGCCGGTATGCACGAACAGGTCGCCCGCCTTTTTCTGGGTTTCGGTGACACGGAAACGCACACCATCCGCGGTCATCACGCCGGTATCACCGACCTGCCCGCCCGACTCGCCATAGAACGGCGTCTGGTTCACGATCACCGCGCCGGTCTCGCCGGCCTTCAACTCGTTGGTTTCCTTGCCGTCGCGCAACAGCGCCATGACCACTCCTTCGGCGGTCTCGGTGTCGTAGCCGAGGAATTCGGTGGCGCCGAGCTTTTCGCGCAGCCCGAAATACACGGTCTCAGCCGCGGCATCGCCGGAGCCCTTCCAGGATTCGCGCGCCTTTTCGCGCTGCTTCTCCATCGCCGCATTGAAGGCATCGAGATCGACCGCGATGCCGCGCGGACGCAGCGCGTCCTGGGTCAGATCGAGCGGAAAGCCGTAGGTGTCGTAGAGCGTGAACGCGGTCTCGCCCTTCAGCGCATCGCCCTGTTTCAGCGCCCTCGACTCGTCCTCCAGGATCGCGAGCCCGCGCTCCAGCGTCTTGCGGAAGCGCGTTTCCTCGAGCTTCAGCGTTTCGGTAATCAGCGCCTCGGCGCGGTGCAGTTCCGGATAGGCCTGGCCCATCTCGCGCACCAGCACGCCCACCAGCCGCCACATCAGCGGATCGCGCGCGCCGAGCAACTGCGCATGCCGCATGGCGCGCCGCATGATCCGGCGCAGCACATAGCCGCGGCCTTCATTCGACGGCAGCACGCCGTCCGCAATCAGGAACGAGGACGCCCGCAGGTGATCGGCGATGACGCGATGCGATGCCTTCTGCGGCCCGTCGGCCGACACCTTGGTGAGTTCGGCGATGGTCTGGATGATCGCGCGGAACAGATCGATATTGTAATTGTCGTGGGTACCCTGCAGCACCGCGGCGATGCGCTCGAGCCCCATTCCGGTGTCGATCGAGGGCTTCGGCAGGTCGACCCGTGTGCCGTCCGGCAGCGCCTCGTATTGCATGAACACGAGATTCCAGATCTCGATGAAGCGATCGCCGTCCTGATCCGGCGAACCGGGAGGCCCGCCCGGAATCTTGTCGCCATGGTCGTAGAAAATTTCCGAGCACGGCCCGCACGGCCCGGTATCGCCCATCGCCCAGAAATTGTCCGAGCCGGCGATGCGGATGATGCGGCTCTCGGGCAGGCCTGCGATCTTCTTCCACAGGTCGAAGGCGACATCGTCGTCGATATAGACGGTGGCGGTGAGCTTGTCCTTCGGCAGGCCGAAATCCCTGGTCACCAGGTTCCAGGCCAGTTCGATCGCGTGATCCTTAAAATAATCGCCGAACGAGAAGTTGCCGAGCATCTCGAAGAAGGTGTGATGGCGCGCGGTGTAGCCGACATTGTCGAGGTCGTTATGCTTGCCGCCGGC
>JAEZBA010000399.1 GCA_023430245.1 Pseudomonadota bacterium | reverse complement strand
GTATAGGCAAGCGTCGGCACGTCCGATCAGCGCCTGCGCATTCTCGCCCGGCTGAAGCGTTGCGACGCCGATCGAAATCGTGATCCGGCCCAGATGCTCGCCGGTCGAACGCTTCATCAGTTCCTTGCTCATGACAGCGCGGCGGATGTGGTCGCCGACCGTGACGGCCGATCGCAGAACAGTATTGGGCAGAATGACCACAAATTCCTCGCCGCCATAGCGTGCGGCGATGTCGCGGCCCTTGACGTTCTGTTTCACCGACAGCGCCGCCAGCCGCAGCACCTGGTCGCCGGTCAGGTGACCGTAGGTGTCGTTGAAGGCCTTGAAGTGATCGATATCCGTCATCAAAAGCGACAACGGCTCTTTCTCGGCAAAGGCCTCGGCGACGGCCTTGTCGAGGGATTCGTCGAAGGACTTGCGGTTGGACAGCGAGGTCAGCGGATCGGTCAGGCTCTCGTTGCGCACGACCTCCAGATGCCGTTGCAACTGGTTGATCTCGAGCTTCGACGCCGTCAGCCGTTCCTCGAGCCTTTGGTTCATCTGCTCCATTTCTTTGGCGGTGTGAACCAGGCTCTCGACGATGGTACGCAGATCATTGCGGTCGGCGGCGGGCAGGTCACGCGATACACCAGCCAGATTTTGCGAGCAGGTGCTGGTGGAGCCGATTGCGACATCGACCATGGCCATGACCTGATCGATCTCGTCGACGACGCGACTGCCGACGTGATCGATGCGTTCGCTCAGCCGGGTCGGCGACAGGAAGGTGCTGCAGATGCGCTCGACATCGGCTTCCGTCAGGCGCCCACGGCGCGACAGAATCTCGTTGATCACTTCGTTGAGGGTGGGGTGATAGCCGGTGGCGTAGGAATACCAGACTTCGAAATTGCGAGGCGTAGCGGGCTGGCGGAGGGCCTTGATCTGCCCGATGGCGATTTCGGCGAACGCCATGGTTCGCTCGTGTTCGTCGCCGCTCGTCCCCATCCCCGGCTCCCAGAAAGGCACGCAATCAATTTCGGCCGCCACCGATCCCCGGAGACGGCTGTTTTCAATATTGTCGACTCTATTCCAGAGTGGTGAATGAGCCGTAAACAATGCACCGGCACGGCCGTCCAACAGCCCGTCAGGCCAGAGCTTTTCGCTTTTCCACCTGATGAAAAACGGTCCGGTCAGGCCTTCACGCGCACCGGCCGCAGCAGGAAGGCGGGCAGGTGGGAATGATCCGGTTCCAGGTCGGCCTCGGGTTGTGGACGCCGCCTCGGCGCCTCCAGACGCGTGACAGGAGCAGGCGCCTCACTGGTGCTCGCGGGCTCGCTGCGGTGACCTGCCTGGCTGCGGTTCGGAGCGCCACGGCTGCGCTCGCCACGCCCCCGGTCGCCGCGGCCGCGTTCGCCACGCTGGCGCTCGCGCGGACGCTCTGAACGCGCAGGCTCGCTTGCGCCGTCAGCTTGTTCCGGCACGACGATGTCGGAGGCATACGGGATCGTCTGACCGATCAGCTTCTCGATCGCGGCGACCGCCTTGCTGTCGGCAGAGGTGACGATCGTGTAGGCGGTGCCGGTCTTGCCCGCGCGGCCGGTCCGGCCGATGCGGTGGACATAATCGTCGGCGTGGAACGGGACGTCGAAGTTCAGCACATGGCTGACATCGGGGATGTCGAGACCGCGTGCGGCGACGTCGGAGGCGATCAGCAAATCCGCCTCGCCCTTGCGGAATTTGTCGAGCGCGGCCATGCGCGCGGGCTGCTCCATATCGCCATGCAGCGCCACAGCGTTGAAGCCATGTTTCACCAGCGAACGGTGCAGCAGCGCGACCTCGCGCTTGCGATTGCAGAAGATGATCGCGTTCTTGAAATTCTCGGTGGTGTTGCGGATCAGACGGCGCAACGTTTCGCGCTTCTCGTGCGGCTCGCGGCCGCATTTCACCAATTGCTGCGTGATGGTGGATGCAGCGGTCGCGGGTTTCGACACCTCGACCTTGACCGGGTTGGAGAGAAACTGCTCGGTGATGCGGCGGATTTCCGTCGGCATCGTCGCGGTGAAGAACAGCGTCTGGCGCGTGAACGGGACCAGCTTGCAGATGCGTTCGATGTCCGGGATGAAGCCCATATCGAGCATACGGTCGGCTTCGTCGATCACCAGCAATTCGACGCCGGTGAGGAGCAGGCGGCCGCGCTCGAAATGATCGAGCAGCCGGCCCGGCGTTGCGATCAGCACGTCGACGCCGCGCATCAGCTTGGCGTCCTGTTCGTCGAAGGACACGCCGCCGATGATGAGGGCGACATTCAGTTTCTGGCCGACGCCGTATTTGTCGAAGTTCTCCTGGACCTGGGCGGCGAGTTCGCGCGTCGGTTCAAGGATCAGCGTGCGCGGCATCCGGGCCCGGGCGCGGCCGGTCTCGAGCATCGTGATCATCGGCAGCGTGAAGGCCGCGGTCTTGCCGGTGCCGGTCTGCGCGATACCGAGCACGTCGCGGCGTGCGAGAACGTGCGGGATGGCTTCGGACTGAATGGGAGTTGGTGCGGTATAACCGGCGGCCTGAACGGCCGCTAAAACCTTATCGGACAAGCCGAGTTGGGAAAAGGACATAGAACCTCTGAACGGCGCCGCCCATCAAGGGTTCGCGCCGGACCACAAATCATGACATTTTGCGCGAGGGGCGGTCGAATCTGTCTGTCTGACCGTTGCCGGGGAACATAGACTTCAGGGGCCGAAAGTCAATGCTCCGGTGCCCGTTAAGTTAAATAAATACAAGCGTTTTTGGCTCTCACGCGATGACGGAACGATGACATGACGAGCGCTGCCAGCCTGCCGATCGTGCTGATTCCGGGCCTGGGATGCACCGCCCGCCTCTATACCGAGCAGATGCCCGATTTGTGGACCTGTGGCCCGGTGACGGTCGCCGATCACCGCCGGGCCGATAGCATGGATGCGATTGCGCGCCAGATCCTGGAGACCGCGCCGCCCCGGTTCGCGCTCGCCGGGTTGTCGATGGGCGGCTATATCGCGCTGGCGATGATGCGGATCGCGCCGGAGCGCGTTGCGAAACTTGCGCTGCTCGACACCGGATCGCGCAGCGATACGCCGGAGGCTGCCGAGAAACGCAAGGCTTCGATCGCGCTGGCGCAAGCCGGCAAGCTCGACGAGATCAATGCGATGCTGTGGCCCGTGCTGGTCCATAAGGACCGGGTGGGGGATTCCGCGCTCCGCAAGACTGCGGGCGGCATGTTGGTGGCGGCAGGCGCCGATGCTTTCGTGCGCCAGCAGACCGCGATCCTGACGCGGCCGGATTCCCGCCCGGGACTTTCAGTAATCGCCTGCCCGACGCTCGTCCTCGTCGGCGATGGCGATCAGCTCACGCCGCCAGCATTGTCGGAGGAAATGGCGGGGCTCATTCCCGGAAGCCGGCTCGTTGTGGTGCCGGATTGCGGGCACTTGTCCACGCTGGAGCGGCCCGAGGCGGTGACCCAGGCGCTGGTTGAGTGGATCTCGGGGTAGCCTTCGTCTGACGCGCTTTCGTAGCACGAACCGGCACCCGCTTTGCTAAAGCGCACGGTGCCTCACGCCGCGAGCGTCTGCGGGTTCTCCAGGACGCCATCGCGCAACGCGTAGATGTAATCGAAGCGGTTGAAGATCTTCTCGTCATGGGTGACGACGATCACCGCGGATTGCTGCTCGTGCGCGACCTTGCGCAACAGATCCATGACCGTTCCGGCGCGCTGGGAGTCGAGGGCGGCTGTCGGTTCGTCCGCAAGAATGATCCGCGGATCGTTGGCGAGCGCGCGGGCGATCGCGATGCGCTGGGCTTCACCTCCCGACAATTGTCCCGGCATCGCCTGGCTGCGTTTTGCCACGTCGAGATAGGCGAGGAGCTCCATCGCGCGCTTGTGCGCAGCCGCGCGGCTTGCACCGGCAAGAATATGAGCGATCGCGACGTTCTCCCAGGCATTGAGGAAGGGCAGCAGATTGTGCGACTGGAAGATGAAGCCGATCTTTTGCAGTCGCAGATGCCGCAAATCACGCCGCAGCCATTTGCGGTCGTAGACAACGTCACCGCTGAGTGTCATTCGGCCGGAATTGGGCTCGATAATGCATCCGATGACATTGAGCAGTGTGCTCTTGCCAGACCCGCTCGGGCCGCGCAGACCGATCACGGAGCCAGCGTGAATGTCGAGCGACACGTCCCGCAAAGCATCGACGCGCGCCGCGCCGTCACCGAAATGCTTCGAAATGTTCCTGAGCTCGACGACCGCGGTCATGTCTGTCAGCCCGCCAGCGCCGAGGCGGGATCGATCTTCATCGCCGTGCGGACGCCCAGTGCGCTTGCCACCAGGCAGACGATGAAGACGATTCCGAACAGCGTCGCGGCGTCGCCCGGCTCCAGCACGATCCGGCGCGGGAAGTAGCCTTTTGCCGCGCTGATCAG
>JAEZBA010000391.1 GCA_023430245.1 Pseudomonadota bacterium | reverse complement strand
ATATAGACCTTGCCGCTCATGTTCATTCTCCGACGGCTAGTGCACCATGACCGGTACGCTGACCGGGCGACGGCTCGCCGTGCGGTCCATGAAAACGATCCGGTCCGACACGAGGCGATAGCGTGGGAAACGCGCGAGAAAGCTTTTAACGGCGATGCGCAGTTCAAGCCGCGCCAGTGCCGCGCCGAGACAATAATGGACGCCGTGCCCGAGCGACACATGGCGGTTTGGCGTGCGCGTGATGTCGATCACATCGGGCCGCGCGAACTGCGCTGGGTCGCGATTGGCTGCCCCGATCATGATGTGGAGAAGTTGCCCCTTGCGGATCTTGTGGCCATCGACTTCGAAATCCTCGCGTGCGGTGCGGATGCCGCGCTGGGTCGGCGCTTCGAAGCGGAGGAATTCTTCGGTTGCGAGATCGATCAAGTCCGGGTTCGCCGTCAGCCGCACCAGCTGGTCCGGAAACTGCTGCAGCCGCCACAGCGCCATCGCGATGGCGCTGCGCGACGTGCCGCCGCCGGCAGTCGCCATCATGTTGCAGGTCGCGAGAATCTCGAGATCGGAGAGCCGGTCGCCGCCGGCATCGGCTTGTACCATGGCGCTGATCATGTCGAGGCCGGGCTTGCTGCGCCGCGCCTCGATCACCGGCATGAAATAGTCCTGCTGGGCGCTCAGAATATCGCGCTGTTCCTGGGCCATCGCCTCCTTATTCGGAGCAACCGGCTGAAACAGGAAGTTCGAGCAGCGATCGGACCAGTGCCGCATCATCGCTTCATCGCTGTCCGGCAGTCCCAGAAGATCAAGCATGACCTGGGTTGGAATGCGGGCCGCAAAGTCGAGATAAGCGTCGAAACCGGGCCGCTGCGCCAAATCATCCAGCAGGCTATCAACCCGCCGCTGGATCATCGGGCGCAGGCGCTCGACGGCCCGTGGCGTCATCGCCCTGATGAAAAGCGCCTTGAGCCGGTCGTGATACGCATCGTCGCGATAGAGCAGCCAGCGAGTATAGTGATCGACGATATCGCTGAAACGTCCGGCATTCACACTCGGAAGATAGGAATAGATCGTCTCGACGCGGTCGACGCTGAGATCGGGACGGTCCTGCAATTCGAATACGTCTTTGTAGCGGGTGAAGTACCAGGCCTGCGCGATCTCCGACCAATGCACCGGATCGCGCTCGCGCAAAGCCTTGTAGTACGGATAGGGATCCTGAACCGCCGCCGCGGAAAAAAGGCCAAAACTATTCGCGGGGTCGTCGAGGATCGCAGCCTGGTTCACGCGTGACCCCACGCCCTGATCCCGGCTTCGACCAGACGGCTGATCTTGAGCGTCTGGATATCGGTCGTGACCTTGCTTGGCAGGATCGCGAATTTCGACATCGCTGCGCTGGAAAACCCGCATTGCGGACAGATTCCGAGACGATCAATCGGCGCATATTTCTGCGCATCCTCTATCCGGCGCATCAGTGCATCGACGGGCTCGATTTCCGGATTCTTGGTGCTGATGATGCCCAGATAGGCCCGCTTTCCCGCGGGCACATATTGCAGCGGCGCGAAATCGCCGGCACGCGGAGAATCGTATTCCAGCAGGAAGGCATCGACATCGCTTCGATTGAACAGCGCCTCGGCGATCGGCGCGTAGCCGCCATCACCCATCCACAGGCCTTCCATGTTGCCGCGGCACAGGTGCATGCCGATGGTCAGGTCCGCCGGCCGGCCGGCAATCGCGCGGTTGAGAACGTCGATGTAGAGATTTACCAGCCTGTCCGGATCGTCTCCCTCACTTTTCGCAAGGTCGCGGATGTTCTTGTCGCACAAGAGCGCCAGCGGTACCTCGTCAAGCTGAACATACCGGCAGCCGGCGTCGTAGACGTCCCTGATTTCCTGCTGGAACACCGCAATCATGTCGTCCCAGTATCCGTCGTCGGTCGGGTAAACACTGCGATCCACCGCTTCCTTGAACTGGCCGAAATGCATGTGCGACGGGGTCGGCATCGTCACCTTGATACGGTTATGCGCAACCGACTTCAGGAATTTGAAATCGCCGGTCACGATCGGCTCTCTGCGTCTGATCTTGCGCGAGGCAACCGGCGCAGGTGCCGCCGTGGCGACGTCCTGGTCGTTGCGGAAGGTCAGCTTCGAGGCACGGAACTCGAACCCATCCACGGCATTGAGAAAGCCGCGCGACCAGCCGCCGCGTCGGAATTCGCCGTCACTGACGACGGGAAGGCCAAGCCTCTCCTGCATGGCGACCGCTTCCACGATCATTCTGTTCTGAACCTCGTGCAGCGCCTCGAATGGCAGCTTGCCGGCCTCCCAGTCGCGCCATGCCTGCACGAGTTCGGGCGGTCGCCGCAGGCTGCCGACATGATCGACAGAGTTCTGGGGTACGCGAGACGCAGCCATCACGCTTCCTCTTTCCTAGACGTTCGCGGCCATGCGCCCGGGCACGGCCTGCGGATTGTGCAGATATGGAATTTGCGCGAGGACGAGATCGAGTTCGTCGGAAGTTTGCGCAATCCCAAGAATATGACGATCCGGCCGGATCACGATCGCGCGTGCGCCGGTGCGGGCGAGATAATCGCTCGCGTCACCATCGGCCGTCACCAATGTCACGCCGATATCTTCGAGCGCTCGAAATGTGTTTTGCGGCAACGCGATCGCGAGATCCGGGGCCGTCAGCACCGCGAAGCGGTAGCCCACGCGATCGTCCAGACGCTGGCCATCGCCGAGCCTTGGCTGTTCGGCGCGCGTCCCCGCGGGCGCCGCAGCCGACCCATGCAGACCGGGACCGAGGCGCGGCGTCAGCGGCCTGATCATGGTCGGGTTGGCCAGCAATTCGGCGTCGCGCTTCCGGGCTTTTTCCGGATCGGTCGCCTGGATGACGCCACCGAGTTCGACTGCGACTTCGATATAGGCGCGCACATGCTCCATGCGCTCGGTCTGGTAGCTGTCCAGCAGCGAGTCCGGCGCGTCGCCGTCGACGACGTCGCGTAGTTTCCAGCCAAGATTGATGACGTCGCGCAGGCCTGAGCCCATTCCCTGTCCGAGGAAGGGCGGCATCTGGTGCGCGGAATCGCCCGCCAGCAGCAAGCGGCCGCTCCGCCACTTCGTCGCCAGCGACGAATGAAACGTATAGACCACCGCACGCTCGATCTGCGACGCCGCCGGGTCAATCTTCCAGGGTTTCAGCAGATTGTAGATCTGGTCCGCCTGCACGATCCTGACCGGATCGTCGCCCGGCATCAGCATGAATTCCCAGCGATGGCGTTTGCCGGGCATCGGAATGAACGTCGTCGGACGGGCCGGGTCGCAATACTGGATCGCATCGACGATCCGGCCGGTTTCGTCCGCCGCTTCAGGCACCCCGGCGGGCGGCGTGTCGAGGATCATATCCAGCACGATCCAACGCTCGTGCGAACGCAAGTCCTGCAACGCAGCACCCATGAAGCGCCGCACCGTCGAACGCGCTCCATCGCAGCCGACGACATAGCGCGCGGTCAGCGTAGCCAGTTCGCCATTGCTGAGATTTTCGTATCTGACCTGGACATGATCCTCGTCCTGATCGAGCGCGAACACATCGCAGCGCAGCCGCACGTCAACGTCTTTGTAACGCCGCACACCGGTGCGCAGCACATCCTCGAGTTCCGGCTGGTAGAAGCGGTAGGCGTGGTTCCAGCCGTCCGGCCCAATGCCGCCGCGCGCGATCAGCACCAGCAGCTTGCCCTCGGTGTTCACGTGACGAATGTTGCGGCTCAGGCCTAACTTCGGCAGCAGCGTCTCCGCCAGTCCGATGGTCTGGAACAGGCGCATCCCCTCACCGTCGAGCGAAATCGCCCGCGGCATGTGGTAGATCGACGGCTCGCGCTCGAGAACCGCAACCTTCAGCCCGCTCATGCCAAGCAAATTGGCAAGCGTCGCGCCGGCCGGCCCATAGCCGACGATCGCAACGTCATAATCGGGCTTGGTCATTAAAACGCGCGACGACTACTGGCCGCGCGCGATCTTCTTTGCCACCTCAGCCTGGTATTCGGCGATCGGCCGGAACCCCTTGGCGGTGCGGCAGAACGCATCGGATTTTGCCCGAATTTCTTCCGCCGGCAGCGACAGATCAAGATCCTCGAGGCATGGCTGCTCAATGTACCATTGCGTGTCGCAGAAGATTTCGATGCGATTGCCTTCGGGATCGCGGAAATAGAACGACCATGCATTGCCATGGTCCATGCCGCGCATGTCGGTCACGCCTGGCTCGTCCTTCACCTTGCGCCATACCGCCTGCAGGTCCTCGACCGAACCGACCCGGAACGACATCTGGTTGATGTGGTTGAAAGCCAGCTCCTTCGGGCGTCCCGCAACCAGAATGACCTGATGGTGGTCTTTCGCGTCCCAGCTCGTGAAAACAATATCCAGGCCGCGCACTTTGCCGCGATCGGTCACGGTGAATCCGAGCACGCGCGTATAGAAATCCTCCATCTTCGGCACATCGTGCACGTAGATGCCGATGTGGCTCATGCTCAGCGGCACACGACGATCTTCTGCGGTCGGGGCTGCGGCTGCCTGCGCCATGAGGTTTCTCCCTTGTTTGCTTTGGTGAGACGCTAGACCCGGATTTTTCAACCGGCCAGCAATCTTGACTTGGTGTCCGCACAGTGGACAATCAGTGGGCGGAGGAAACAATGGCAAAAAATGCCACGAGAGCCCAAGCGCGACCTGCTGCAAATTCCGCAGCACGTGGCGGCAACGTTCGTTCACTGGAGCGCGGTCTGGCGCTCCTCGTGGCGATGAACCGGCACCCTCTCGCCTCGGTCTGCGAGCTCGCTGCCGACACCGGTCTGCCGCGGCCGACGGTCTATCGGCTGCTCGACACCTTGGCCAAAGCCGGCTTTGTCAGTCTCGATAGCGCCACCGACCGCTATCGTCCGACGCATGGGGTGCGCGCCCTGAGTGACGGCTTCGTCGACGATGAATGGGTCACCGAAATCGCGGCGCCGATGATGGCCGAGTTCACGCGCGAGCACGTCTGGCCGGTGAGCCTGTTCACCTTCGAAGCCGGCAAGATGCTAGTGCGCGACACCACACACCGCCTGAGCGCGCTTTCGATCGATTACGGCATGGTCGGCAAGCGTATGAGCATGCTGCGAACCGCAGGCGGTCTGGTCTATCTCGCGTTTTGTCCGGACAACGAGCGCAAGGTGATCCTCGACCTGCTGGCGCAGTCCGATGAACCGGACGACCAAAAGGCCCGCGAGGTTCACCTGCTTGAAGGGCTGTTCAAAGCGATCCGCGCCGATGGCTATGCTACGCAGGACCGCGTCATCAATCCCAAGGCCGCGAGTATTTCGGTTCCGATCATCGTCGGCCGCAAGGTACATGGCAGCATGTCGCTGATTTTTATCGCCTCGGCGATGACCATGAGCGAGGTCGAGAAAAAGCTGCTGCCGCCGTTAAGGGCCATGACCACGCGGCTCGCTCGCGCGTTGCAGCCCGATGGCGTCAACCCGGCCAGACTTGCGGTAGCCACAGCGAGATGAGCGGGAACAGCGTCAGCAGCGCCAGCAGGAACAGATCGGCGACGATGAAAGGGGTCACGCCGCGATAGATCGTCTGGAGGGAAATCTGCGGTGCCAGACCGTGCAGGATAAAAACGATGATTCCGATGGGCGGGATGATCATGCCCAGTTCGATGATAACGACGTTGATGATGCCCCACCAGACGACAACCATTTCCGGCGACACGCCGGGCATCATGGTTACGGCCAGTTTCTGCACCACCGGCAGAACCAGCGGCAGCGTGATGAGCATCGCCGAAATCTCATCGAACACCGCACCCAGGATCAGGTAAGCGACCAGCAGCGCCGCGACGATCGCCAGCGGCGGCATGTCGAGATGCGAGATCCAGCCGACAAAGGCTTCCGGCACGCGGCCAAGATTGAGAAAATAAGTGAAGATCAGCGCCCCCATGATCATGACATAGATCATGCCGGTGGCGGCTGCGGATTCGCGCAAGCCCTGAAACAGGGTCGGCCAATTCAGCCGGCCCCGCGCCAACGCAAACAGGAGCGATAGCACGGCGGCGACCGAAGCGGCTTCGGTCACCGTAAAGATGCCGCTATAAAGACCGCCGAACACCGCAACCATCAGCAGGATGAACGGGCCAGCAGCCTTGATGGCCACCCAGCGCTCGCTCATCGGCATCCGTTCGCCGACTGGCGCAGACGCCGGATGGAAACGCACGATCAGCGCAATCGCCAGGAGATTGACGGCGATAGCGACCAATGCGGGAATGATCGCTGCGCGAAACAGGTCGAGAATGAACGCCTTCGAGACGATACAATAGAGAATCATCACGATCGACGGCGGGATCAGCGACTTGAGCGTGCCACCGGCGGCGATGACGCCGGTTGAGAAAGCCGGCGAATACCCACGCTTGATCATTTCGGGAAGCGCCGCGCGTGCGAAGACCGCGGCCGTCGCGGTCGACGAGCCGCAGACCACGCCGAAAGCGGCGCTGCCGCCGATCGTCGCATACGCCAGTCCGCCGCGGCGATGTCCGAGACAGGCGGCGGCGGCGTTGTAGATGTCGGTCGAGAAGCCGGCGACGCTGGCGAACGTTCCCATCAGCAGAAACAGCGGCACCGTCGCAAGATCCGCACTCGATAACACGCCGGTCGGTTCATTGACCAGTAGCGTCACTGCCGGGCCCCAACCCGCCTGCAGTGCAAAGCCGACGACACCGACGATGATCATCGCGAACCCGATGGGCACTTGCAGCACCATCAGTACGAACAATGCGCCGAAGCCGAGCGCACCGATTTCAAGCGGCCCCATGGTACTAGTGTCCCGTCCCGTTCGGCGCAGAAGCTGCGCCGGAGAGACGACCGGCATCGAGCGCGACCACCACGCATTGCACCGCAGTCGCGATCCACAGAATGACGCCGCAGGCGTACCAGAACGGCGCGGCCGGAATTTTCAGCACATAGGTGCGTTCGCCGGTCAGAACGAGTTCCCCGGCATAGGTCCAGAACTGCCACGACATCAGTGCAAGCACCACGGCTACGACAATGTCGGCCAGCAGATCGAGATAGCGGCCAAATGCGGGGCTGAGGGACGAAACCATCCGAAATGTGATGTGGCTGCGCTCCATCATCGAAATCGGGATGCAGCAGCTCACTGCAATAGCGATTGCCAATCCACCGACGTCGACAACCCCTGCGATTGGATAATTGAACGCCCAGCGCAGCAGCCCATTGGCAAGCGTGATCGACGCCAGCACCATCAGCGCGAAAAGTCCGAGCACCGACAGCGCGCGCGTACCGATGACCGCGACGCGCTCCAGCCGCGCCAAGGCCCCCGTGGTCTCTCCTTGCGTCATCAGCCTGGCGTCCGTCCCCAACCCGCTTAACCCAGGCTCATACCTTATAGCGAGCAGGCAACGGCGTCAGCCATCGACTGCCCGCTATTCGTAAAATCAGTTTCCAGCACGCGATGCAGCAAGCTCCTTACGCATCGCCTCGAGCAGCGCCTTGTTGCGCGGGTCCTTGCCTTCCCATGCGGACACCACCGGCGAAAGCATCTTGTCCCATTGCGCAGTCTGGTCGGGCGTCAATTCGGTCACGGTGCGCTTGGGGTCTTTCTTCCATTGCGCGATCAGCTCGTTGTTGCGGTCTTCCGACATTTTTCCGAACTGCCGCGACAGCACTTCGCCGCTATTCTTTTCGATCGCTTCCTTCGCCTGCGGCGGAAGACTGTCGAACTTTGCCTTGTTCATGAAAATGCCGAGCGTCACGGTCCCGACCTTGCCCAGGAAGTGACTATTCGCCACCCGCGAAATGCCGAAATCGAAAATCGCGATCGGGTGTCCTGTCGTGCCGTCGATTACACCGCGCGACATCGCCTCGACCACCTGGGTCACCGGCAGACCCTCCGGTACCGCACCGATGGTCTTGATGGTTTCCGTTGACATGGCGCCAACAGCACGGATTTTCTTGCCCTTCAGGTCGTCCGGCTTTTTGAGCGGGACGTTGGTGTGGATCGTATAGGGAGACGTCGTGAACAGCCCGATCATGTGATACTGCTCGTAGCCGCGCAGCATACCCTTCTTCAACAGCCGCCATGCCGCTACCGAACCTTCGGTCGAGTTCTGAATGATATTCGGCAATTCGAACACATCGTCATCCAGGTAGACACCCGGCGTATAGGACGGAATCACCCAGACGATGTCGGCGACGCCATCCTGCAGCATCTTGGTCTGCAGGCCGGGATTGCGGCCAAGCGCTCCATTCGGAAATGTCTGGATCTCCAGCGTACCGCCGGACTCCTTGCTGACCTTCTCCGCCCACGGCTTCATGATGACCTGGTGCGTCATTTCCGAGTCGGGGGTGAACACCGCGAATTTGAGCTTCACCTGCGCCTGAGCGCCCGAGGACATTCCCACTGCCGCGATTGCGGCCGCCAGCATGATCTTGCGCATCCTGTTTCCCTCCCAGATTGTTTTTTTACCGTCAGGCGTGAGCGCGCTGGCGTTCCCAGGTGATCGGGAACACGCCGTCGAGCACCAACGGATCGCCGGCCTTAAGCTTGGTTTCCGGCTCTCCGTCGCATTTCATGACATTCGCGCGCGGGTCCCAGCGCGCATCCTTGCCCGCATAGCGCACCGAAATCGCGGCCCGGCGGCTGGTCAGCGGATTGGCGCCGGCGCCATGAACGGTCAGCGGATGATGGCAGATGACATCGCCCGGCTGGCAATCCCATGAGATGAAGCGATATTTCGGGTCGCCCTTCAGCTCCGAGAAATTCGGACACGGTTCGAGCGTTGCGTCGGTGAACTTGCTGTCCTTGTCCGGCGTCTGCGCCTGGTAGAACTTGCCCCATTTATGCGAGCCCGCGACATATTCCACGCCGCTGCCTTCGAGGGTCACGGGGGTCAAGGCAACCCAAAGCGAAATGATATCGTTGCCCAGCGCCGGCCAGAACGGCAGGTCCTGATGCCATTGCGTCACCTCGCGGGTGCCCGGCTCCTTGACGAAGGCCTGATCGTAGAACAGCGAGACCTTGTCAGCTTCCAGCAGGGTCGCAGCCAACTCGCTGAGCGGCGAGTTCAGCGCAAAATCGCGGAAATCCGGATCCCAGCGCCACATGAACACGTTCATGTGGAAACGGCCGGGATCGCCGCTCTTGGTCGCTTCGCGGGCCCGCTTCCCCGGCTCCACGAGCAAACGGTCAACCGCGGCATTCATGCGGGCGACCCATTCCTGATCAAAGACTTCACGGATACAGATCGCGCCGTCTTCCTTGAAGCGCGCAACGTCGTCCTTGCTCACAGGACGCAACGGGTGCCTGTTCATCGCGTATCCTCCTGACGGACTTTTGTTAGTCCATTGTCAGAAAGCTGCGCGCCGGCCCCCAGTGACGCAATCACTGTTCCGAGGATGTCCGTGGTGCGGACAATACGCCGAGAATCGCGCTGTCCGTAGCGCGGCGCGTCCCGGCGGACCGAAATACCGTCGCGCAAGGCCAGGCTTTGCAGAGCTGCGCGATTCAGACCGGCCGATCCGCCAGGCTCGACTGTCGAATGAGATCCCGCCGGCGCTTATTGTCGTTCGATCTTTTTCTGATCGATCACCCGGTTCCACCGCTGGATCTCACGCGCAACCTGATTTTTCATCTGTTCGGGGGTCGACCAGTTCGACACACCACCGAGCTGGGAAAGCCGTTCCCTGATCTCGGGCTCGGACAGGATCTCCTTTAGCTCGGCATTGAGGCGGTTGACGACCGGTTGTGGCGTTCCCGGCGCCATAGCGAGGCCCAGCCACGACATTGTCTCCACGCCCGGCAGCGTCTCTGCGACGGTCGGCACATCGGGAAGCAGGGGATAACGCTCCGCCGAGGCAACCGCGAGCGCCCGGGCCTTGCCGCTGCGGACCAGCTCGATGGCCGTCGTGGCCGTATCGATCATTACGTCGACCCGTCCTCCTAGCAGGTCCACGGACGCCTGAGCAGCGCCGCGGTAAGGAACCGGCACCATGGTGGTGTTGGCCTCGATGTTGATCCACTCGCCAAGCAGGTGATGTGCGCTGCCGGGCGCGTTGGAGGCGTAAGTGACCTTGCCCGGCGCCGCCTTGGCACTGTCGATAAGATCGGACAACGAACGCAACGGCGAATCCGGACGCGTGATGATCATCATGGGATAGGCTGTGACGGTGGAGACCATCGCGAAGCCGTTGACCGGATCGTAAGGCAGACTCTTGCGCATGGCGCCGGTGCCAGTATGGGCGCCAGTCAACATGACCATCGCATATCCGTCCGGCGTCGACCGGGCGATCGCATCGCTCGCCAGGACACCGGCGCCGCCGACTGTGTTCTCGACCACGACCGGCTGCCCGATGCGGCGCGACAGCTTGTCCGCGATCATGCGCCCGACCAGATCCGGACTTCCGCCGGCAGGAAAACCAACGACCAGACGCAGCGGCCGGTTCGGCCACTCTTGGGCAACCGCCTGCGCGCCAAACGAGAGCGTGACGGCCAATGACGCCAGCGTGGCAACAGCGAAGCTCCGAAGGCCCCGCGCGCTCGATCGGTTCATATCGTCCTCCCATTTTTTTCTCGCCGTACCCTAAGCGTCCCGTTTCGGCATTCGCAACCCTCCCCGGCCCCAATTTTTCGAATGTCCGAAATCAGAAATTGCGGGGGCGGTACGCTTCAGCTCTCTATCGGGTGTTTCCACGGCGCGCGGTGTCGAGTGGCAATTCCATGAAAACCGGTTGGCGCGCACGCTGCGAGCAGCCCTGGCGCGCGCACAGATGGCAATTGATACCAATCTTGCTGAACAGCCCGCGGCTTTTCTTAACAATGTCCCGCTCCGCCTTCAGCTTGTTCACTCGCGCTTCAGCCGCGCGATCTCGAGCTGTTCCGGCTTCATCTTGCCTTGGTCCGGAAACGCATCGCCCGGATCGTCGGCGAACTTCTTCATCCAATCGCGCAGATGCGATGTATGAACGTCAAGGTCTTCCGCCGCCTGCACATAGGACACGCCCCGATCCTTGATCAGGCGCACCGTCTCAAGCTTGAAAACTCGCGCGTGAACGTCCGTCTCTCCTGACCACCCTCCGGTCCCATTAAAACAACCGGGTGTCTTCGGTACCGGGTGCAGGCCAAGCGTCCTCCAACAGGCTCGC
>JAEZBA010000349.1 GCA_023430245.1 Pseudomonadota bacterium | reverse complement strand
CTCCACCGCCGCCGGCCGCGAGGGCGCCGCAGCCGGACCGCCCCGCGCGGCGAGAAAATTCGCCAGCGCGCCAGCGTGCTGCATGCTGGACGTGTAATGCTGCCTCAGGAAATTGGCGAGCTCGCGCTCTCGCATGCCCTTCGCCAGTCCGACAGCGCTCTGATGGCAGACCGCGCAGCCGGCATTGAACAACTCGGCCGGCGACTTGCCTTCGTTCAGATCGACGGGCTCGGTCTGGTGTCCGGTCGGCGGCAGCGCCGGTCCCTGGGCGGCAGGACGCACTGGCGCTCCGCGCTGCTGTGCGACGGCGCCAGACGCCATGGCCGCCACCAGCAGCGCCGTAAATCCAATCAGCCAGCCCCTCTGTCGCAACTTCATGCTCCCGCCGCCGCCGACTGTAGACCAGCCATGCCACCCACGCGCAGACTGAACCCGAACAGGGAATACCGGGCGCTTAATAGGGGAATGTGGCCCATTTTCGAAGCGGATGCCCTGCGCGGCGACCAGTTATCACCGCATTGCGAGAGCGGCCAGACTTTGGTCTAATTGAGAGGTTCCGGGGTGATGGCCGGTCGAAAGGACGGCTTCGTCAACATGGATGGAGGCGGCCGATGGAACGGTTGCTTCAAATTGCTCTGACACGGTTCTTGCGAACCGGCAACCTGACTTTGTCGATCCGCGACGGCAAGCGGGTGCAATTCGGCGATGGTTCCGGGAAACCGGTCGCCTTGCGTTTCGCCAGCCCCCGCGCGCTCACAAAGATTTTTCTCGATCCGGAATTGCGGCTCGGCGAAGCCTATATGGAGGGCGGTTTTGTGCTGGAGGCCGGCACCATTGCCGACCTGCTCTCGCTTCTGATGTCGCAGACGCCCCACGACTCCACCCCCTATTTCGTGCGGCCCCAGGCCGCCCTGCGTTACAGCCGCAGGCGGCTGAAGCAGTTCAACCATCGCACGCGCGCGAGGCAGAATGTCGCGCATCACTACGACCTCGACGGCCGGCTTTACTCGCTGTTCCTCGACGCCGACCGGCAATACAGCTGCGCCTATTTCGAGACCCCCAACCAGCCGCTCGACGATGCGCAGCTCGCCAAGAAGCGCCATCTCGCCGCGAAACTCCTGATCGAGGACGGTCACCGGGTCCTCGATATCGGGTCCGGCTGGGGTGGGCTTGGCCTCTACCTCGCCGAACATTGCGGCGCCAGGGTCACCGGCGTGACCTTGTCGCAGGAGCAGCTAAAGCTCGCGCAGGGCCGCGCCGCCGAAGCACGGCTGTCGGATCGGGTCGAATTCCGTTTGCAGGATTATCGCGACCTGTCCGAACGCTTCGACCGGATCGTGTCGGTCGGCATGTTCGAGCATGTCGGCATCGGACATTATCGCACCTTCTTCAATCAGTGTGCGAAGCTCCTGTCGGATGACGGAATCATGGTGCTGCACGCGATCGGCCGCTCGGAGGGTCCGAACGTCACCAATCCCTGGATCGACAAGTATATCTTTCCCGGCGGCTACATCCCGGCTCTGTCGGAGGTCCTGCCCGCGATCGAGCGAGCTGGGCTGATCGTGAGCGACATCGAAATCCTGCGCCTGCACTATGCCGAGACCCTGAGGCACTGGCGGGAGCGGTTCATGGCCCGCGCCGAAGAAGCCAGACGGTTCTACGACGACCGCTTCGTCAGGATGTGGGAATTCTACCTCGCCGCATCCGAGATGGCGTTCCGCCATCAGGGGTTGATGGTGTTCCAGATCCAGCTTGGCAAGCGCGTCGATGCGGCTCCGATCACCCGCAGCTACATCGAGCGCGAGGAAGAGAGCCTGCGGGGGCGCGAAAGAAAGAGCCCGCCTCCCCTGCGCATGGCCGGCGAATAGCGGTAAGCCGCTGCGCAGTCCCGGCCGTCCCGTCAAGACATTTTGATTCCAAAGGGCCGGCTCAGGTGAGTTA
Source organism: Pseudomonadota bacterium (assembly GCA_023430245.1). Taxonomy (GTDB): domain Bacteria; phylum Pseudomonadota; class Alphaproteobacteria; order Rhizobiales; family Xanthobacteraceae; genus Pseudorhodoplanes. The sequence goes on along the minus strand of JAEZBA010000349.1, from coordinate 1,555 downwards.
TGGGGACATCCGCAATTGCGGCAGACGCGCCGCAGACACGGTGCTACAGCAATGCCGTCGGGGTTCGCCGCAATCTCGGAGGTGCCGCGTATAGTAATGGCGTAGACAAGCGTGTGTTCGTTGCGATGCGTGCCGAAATTAGGGCCGACTAAAAAGACTCACTGATAACAAACCCTTGCTGGACCGATGGCACCTTTGGATTCGACCGCGCGCCGGCTGGCTGCGGATCAGACACCGCTCTATCGCACTGCCCCGCACAATCTCGAGGCCGAACAGGCTTTGCTGGGCGCGATCCTCGTCAATAACGAAGCGTTCTATCGCGTCTCGGACTTTCTGGAAGCGCGGCACTTCTACGAGCCGGTCCATCAGAAAATCTACGACCTGTCGTCGCAACTGGTGCGCGCCGGCAAGGTCGCAAGCCCGGTTACGCTGAAGACGTTCCTGCCGGGTGACGTCGATATCGGCGGGCTCACGGTCAGCCAGTATCTCGCGCGCCTTGCCGCCGAAGCGACCACGGTCATCAACGCACAGGATTACGGGCGCACGATCTACGATCTGTCGGTGCGACGCGCGCTGATCGTGATCGGCGAGGACATGGTCAACGAGGCCTATGACGCGCCCGTCGACTTCGAGCCCGCCAAGCAGATCGAGGAATCCGAGCGGAGACTGTACGAAGTCGCCGAAAGTGGCCGCTATGAGGGCGGCTTCCAGGCCTTTTCGCAGGCGCTGACCACCGCCGTCGACATGGCGGCAAAGGCCTATCAACGCGACGGCAAATTGTCGGGAATCGCCACTGGCTTGAACGACCTCGACGCCAAGATGGGCGGCCTGCAGCATTCCGATCTGATCATCGTCGCCGGCCGACCCGGCATGGGCAAGACCGCGCTCGCAACCAACATCGCCTATAACGTCGCCAAGGCGTGGCAGGGCGAGGTTCGCCCGGACGGCCATATCACCACTGTCAATGGCGGCATTGTCGGCTTCTTCTCGCTCGAAATGTCGGCCGAACAGCTCGCCACCCGTATCATCGCCGAACGTACCGGCATTCCGTCCAGCACGATCCGGCGCGGCGGCATCAGCGAGCAGGATTTCGAGGTCATCCGCGACGTCTCGCTCGAATTGCAGAATATGAAGTTCTTCGTCGACGAGACCGGTGGCTTGTCGATCGCGCAGCTGGTCGCGCGCGCACGCCGGCTCAAGCGCCAGCGTGGCCTCGATTTGCTGGTGATCGACTATATCCAGCTGCTGCAAGGCTCGGGCAAACGCGGACAGGAAAACCGCGTGCAGGAAATCACCGAGATCACCACCAGCCTGAAGGCCCTCGCCAAGGAGCTGAGCGTGCCGGTGATTGCACTCTCGCAATTGTCGCGACAAGTCGAAAGCCGCGACGACAAGCGTCCGCAACTGTCAGACTTGCGCGAATCCGGTTCGATCGAACAGGACGCCGACGTCGTGCTGTTCGTGTATCGCGAGGAATATTACCTGCAGAGCAAGGAACCGCGGCCGGGCACCGAAGAACACGCCAAGTGGATGGTCGAAATGCAGATGATGCACG
>JAEZBA010000310.1 GCA_023430245.1 Pseudomonadota bacterium | reverse complement strand
TCTGGCGCGCGTGTCAGGGGATGGAGCTTCCGCGCCGGTTAGAAGCCGATACTGGCGCCTAACAATGTCATGCCCGCGAAGACGGGGCGATCAAGTCAATCGCAAGCGTTCTGAACCGCGGGCGATGACAAGCAACGCATCACCGCCGCGCGCTGGCGTTGCGCGGCCCGCGCAGCGACAGGCTGATCCGCGTCACGATGCCATCCCAGGCGCGCAGTTCGCGCTGCGGATACGAGATGTATATGCAGTGCATCGCGCCGTAAAAATTGCAGCGGCTGTAATAGACCTCGCCGCCGCGTACGCCCGACACCGCGAAGAAGCGATCGGTGACGCGCCGGTAATCAATCGTCGACGGGTTCACCTTCAGGAACTTGCGCAGATAAGTCCGCGGCGTGTCGCCCTCTTCGTTTTCGAGTGCGTAGGCGGAGAACTTCGCCCGGCCGTCGTCACTCTCGAACACCCGGCCGATACCACGCTCAGTAGCGCCGCCGTCGACGGAAAACAGCGCGGACGGAAAATCGACACGCGTGCCGGTTCGCTCGTCGACATACGGACGCCAGCCGAGGTCGCCCGAGCGGATTTGCGCCTGAGCGGCGTGAGGCAACGCGGAGATCGATGCAAGAGCGCAAACGGCAGCAAAACCGGAACGAAGAGGGTTCATCTTCTATCCACCTCACGTTGTTCAATGAGGCAATTGTGGAACCCGGACTACGTTCCCTGAATGAAATGCGTTCTGATGTGGTGCCGCGAAAAGCGGGCTTTCAGCATATCAAGGGTGGCTTGTTTCGTCGCTTCTAAGCGACACACGCGCTTCCCTCTCCCCGTAAAAACGGGGGGAGGGAAAACAGAAAGCGCTGTGACTACCCCTGCGAGATGAACTTGCGGTTCGTATACGCCTCCAGCCCCTCGATGCCACCTTCGGAACCGTAGCCGGATTCCTTGATGCCGCCGAACGGTGTCTCCGGCGTCGAGATCGCGACCGAGTTCACGCCGACCATTCCGGATTGCAGCGCATCGCCGATCATGGTCGCGGTCTGCGCGCTCGAGGTGAAGGCATAGGAGGCAAGACCGAACGGCAGCGAATTGGCGCGCTCCACCACCTCGTCGAAACTTTTGAACCGCACGATCGGCGCCACCGGTCCGAACGGCTCCTCGGTCATGATCTTGGAATCGTCCGGCACGTCGGTGATCACGGTCGGTTCGAAGAAATTGCCCTGATTGCCGCGCCGCTTGCCGCCGGTGACGATCTTCCCGCCGCGCGCCTTGACGTCCTCCACGATCGCTTCCATCGCATCGAGACGACGTGGATTGGCGAGCGGGCCCATCGTTGTGTCCTTCTCCAGGCCGTCGCCGAGTTTCACATTCTCCGCGAATTCGGTGAAGCGCTTGAGGAAGCGGTCATAAGCGCTTTCCTGCACATAGAACCGCGTCGGGGAGATGCAGACCTGACCGGCATTGCGGAATTTGAAGGCCGCGATCGTGTCGGCGGTCTTTTCCGGGTCGGCATCGCCGAACACCACGACCGGCGAATGTCCGCCCAGTTCCATGGTCGCGCGCTTCATGCCCTTGGCGGCGAGGCCGGCCAGCAGCTTGCCGACCGGAACCGAGCCGGTGAAGGAAATCTTCTTCACACTGTCCGATCCGATCAGATGCTCAGAGACTTCGGACGGCACGCCGAACACGAGATGCAGCACGCCCTTCGGCAGCCCGGCGTCGGCGAAGCACTTTACCAGTTCGACGCACGAGCCCGGCGTTTCCTCGGCGGCTTTCAGGATGATCGAACAGCCGGCCGCCAGGGCGCCGGCAATCTTGCGCACCGGCGTCAGGGTCGGGAAGTTCCATGGCGTGAAGGCGGCGACCACCCCGACCGGTTCCTGCAGCACCAGCTGGCGGATGTTCTTGCCCCGGCCCGGCACGATGCGGCCGTAGGCGCGACGACCTTCTTCGGCCATCCAGTCGATGATGTCGGCGGTGGTGATGACCTCGATGCGCGATTCGGCGAACGGCTTGCCTTGTTCCTGCGTCATGATGCGGGCGATGTGGTCGGCGCGTTCGCGCACCAGATCGGCGGCCTTGCGCATGATTTTCGCGCGGTCATAGGCGCTGGTCGCACGCCACACGGCGAGTCCCTTGTTGGCGGAATCGAGCGCGCGATCGAGGTCGGCTTTTGACGCATGCGGCAGCGTGCCGAGCGACTTGCCGGTGGCGGGGTTCATCACCTCTTCCCCCTTGCGGTCCTTGCCGTTGAGCCACTCGCCGTCGATGTAGAGCTGAAGGTCGGTGTACATGGTGCTATTGCCTCGTACTGGATTTCGATCCGTCATCCTGAGGCGCGAGCATTCGAGCCTCGAAGGATGCACGGCCAGTGATGGGGCCGTCGCCCTTCGAGGCCTGCGCGTGCGCGGGCACCTCAGGGTGACGGAGCGGATGCAGAGGCGCGCGTCTTAGCAGACTTGGCCCGGCGCGACCACCTTGCGGTCGCCGCAGCTCGTTTCACGAAGTGAAATTGCAGCGGTTCAAATCTACTGCCCCTTGAACGACGGCTTGCGCTTTTCCATGAACGCGGTGCGTCCTTCGATGTAATCCTTGCTGTCGAAGCAGCGTTTCACTGCGGCGACCACACTGTCGATATCGCGCTCGTCTTCATCTTTCAGGAGTTCGCTGATGGCATGCTTGGCGGCGCCGATCGTCAGCGGCGCATTGCCAGCGATCATGTCGCCATAGTTCTTCACGTAGTTTTCAAGCTCCGGATCCGTGACCACGCGATTCACGAAGCCCATCCTGCGTGCTTCCTCGGCGTCGAATTGCCGCGCCGTGAAGAAAATCTCCTTCGCGAAGGACGGGCCGACCACATCCATCAGCCGCCGGATGCCCTTGTGATCGTAGCCGAGGCCGAGCTTGGCCGCGGGAATGCCGAATTTCGAACCCGGCGTGGCGATGCGCATGTCGCAGCAGGTCGCGAGCGCCATGCCGCCGCCGATGCAGTAGCCGCGGATCATTGCAATGGTCGGCTTGGGGAATTCATGCACGGCGGAGAACGCCCGTTCGGTGGTGGCGTTGTATTTCGCAATGCCCTCTTCGCTCGCACGCTCCGCGCCGAATTTCGAGATGTCGGCCCCGGACACGAATGCCTTGCCGCCGGCGCCGGTCAGCACCCCCACCCGCACGTCCGCATCGTCGCGAAAGTTTTCGAGGATGTCGCCGGTCTTGGCCCACATCTCCATCGGGACCGCATTATGCCGCTCCGGATTGTTGAAGATCACGTAGCCGATCCCGCCATCCTTGCGCGAGAGCATCTTGTCGGTCATTCACGTCGTCCTTTTCAAAGTTCGGTCATTGTCATTCCCGTTCGTCCCCGCGAAGGCGGGAACCCAGGACGACAAGCACGCTCTTCGCTCGTTATTCCGGGGCCTCGCTTTCGCGGGGACGAACGGAGTGATTTGTTACGTCGCGCCGGCTTTCCGCAACGCTTCGATCTCGTCCTGGCTGAATCCGAACTCCGTCAGCACAGCGTCGGTATGCTCGCCGCGTTCGGGTGTCGGCATCGTAATCTTGCTGGGTGTGCGTGACATCGTGAACGGCTGACGGATCACCTGCAGCGTACCGCGATCCGGCGTTTGCATGTCGGTAGCGACACCGAGGTGCTGGACCTGCTTGTCCGCGAACACTTCGTCCATTCTGTAGATCGGCCCGGCCGCGACACCCGCCGCATTCAGCCGCTCGATCCAGCTGGCGCTGGTGTCGGAGGCCAGCGTCTTTTCGATATCGGCATTCAGGACATCGCGGTTCTTCATCCGCAACGCATTGGTCGCGTAATCCGGATGTTCGGCGAGATGCTCGCCGCCGATCGCCTTGCAGAACCGCACCCAGGTCGGCGAGCCGGTGGTGGCAATATTGATGTGGCCGTCGCTGGTTTTGTAAACGCCGGTCGGCACGGCCGTCGGGTGATTGTTGCCGGCCTGGCCGGGCACTTCCTTGTCGATCAGCCAGCGCGCCGCCTGGAAGTCGAGCAGGAAAATCTGCGCCGCGAGCAGCGAGGTTTCGACATATTGGCCGTCGCCGGATTGTTCGCGCTCGAGCAGCGCGGTCATAATACCCAGCGCGGCAAACAGGCCGGCGGCCATGTCGGCGACCGCAGCACCGGCCCGCACCGGCCCCTGACCGGGCAACCCGGTGACCGACATGATGCCGCCCATGCCCTGGGCGATCTGGTCGAAGCCCGGCCACTTTTCGTAGGGGCCGTTCTGGCCGTAGGCCGAGATGCTGGCATAGACGATGCGCGGGTTGACGGCCTTCAGGTCCGGATAATCGATCCTCAGGCGTCTTTTGACGTCCGGCCGGTAGTTCTCGATCACGACGTCGGCCTGTTCTGCGAGCCTTAACAAAGCGGCGCGCCCGGCCTCGCTCTTCAGATCGAGCGTTATGCTGCGCTTGTTGCGGTGCAAATTCTGGAAATCCGACCCGTGACGCGCCCCGCCGATCGGATCGCCGCCCTCCAGCCGCTCCGGCGCCTCGATCTTGATCACATTGGCGCCCCAATCCGCCAGCTGCCGCGCGCATGTCGGTCCCGCCCGCACCCGGGTCAGATCCAGGACGGTAAAGCGGGACAGCGCGCTGGAGGCGCGGGGAATATTCGTCGAAACCGGCAAGAGGTCCTCCGGGGCAGGGCCGCGACAATCCCCGAAGCGGACCGCAAATTCAACCGACAGAATGAAGGGACTAGACCTTCCTGATACGGAAGATCAGGACATCTTCGGACCGTTCGGTGCCTTCGAGCACATCGCCGGTCTGGTTGACCAGGTTCGGGATATCGATCGCGGCCAGCGGATCAGTGCATTCGACCAGGATGACCTCACCTGCGGCCATGCTCTTAAGGACTTTTTTGGTCCGCAGCGCGGGCAGCGGACATTTCAGGCCGCGCAAATTAATGGTCTTCTCGGTCATTCCCATAGGCCCAGGCTATGCCGGTCAGGTTTTGCGTGTTCGCAAACCGACAAGCATTTCAGTGGCTTGACCCAGTATGGTGCGTTCGTCAGAAACGCAACCATGAATGCGGATACGGACACTCACCAGCGTATCGGGCGGCTCACCCCGCTTGCGGACGTGCTTGCGGTGATCGGCGGCATCCGAGCCGTGGCACCGCGGGAGGTCGCTATCGCGAAAGCGCAGGGCTGTGTCCTTGCAACCGATGTGTCTGCCACAGCCGCTTTGCCGTCGGCGCCGGTCGCGCTTCGCGACGGATGGGCGGTATCGTCCGATGCGACCCGCGATGCCGGACCCTATGCGCCGATGACATTGCAGCCCCAACCGCCACGCGTCGATGCGTTTGCCCCATTGCCGCCCGAGACCGACGCGGTCGCGCCGCTGGATGCGGTTTCGGCGCTCGGCGGCATGATGCAGATCATGGCTCCGGCCGCACCGGGAGAATCGGTATTGCCGTCGGGCGGCGATGTGGAGGCGAATAAAGTTCTTTACCGGGAAGGCGCGCGACTGCGTGCGAGCGATGTCGCTCTGTTGAGCGCGGCGGGCTTTGCTGCCGTCGGCATCCGGCAGCCCAATATCCTTATCGCCAATACACGACGAGATGATGCGCTGCTTGGTTCGGCGGCGGCGATGCTTGCGGATGCGAGCACCGCAACCGGTGCGACGTCCCAGATAACAAACGATCTTGATGCAGGCTTGGCTCGCGATGATGTCGATGCGGTTATTGTCATTGGCGGCACTGGCGAGGGCCGCAATGATCGCAGCGTCATCGCCCTCGCACGCGCTGGTACCGTCACCTGCCACGGTATCGGGCTTGCGCCCGGCGACACCGCTGCGTTCGGGATGGCAAATGGAAAACCGGTCTTGCTGATGCCCGGCCGCATCGACGCTGTTCTCGCGTGCTGGCTGGTGATAGGCCGCGCACTGCTCGACAGGCTGAGTGGTGCGCTTGATGTCGAGATCGTCGGCAAGGCGACGCTGGCGCGCAAGGTGACGTCGAGTGTCGGGATTGCCGAAGTCGTCCCGCTTCGCCGCGCCGGCGACAACGTCGAGCCGTTGGCGTCGGGCTATCTCTCGCTGCAATCGCTTGCGCATGCAGACGGATGGATGCTGGTACCGGCGGAGAGCGAAGGCTATCCGGCGGGCGCGTCCGTCGAGATGAGGCCGCTACCGTGAGCCATCTCACCAAACCGGAAGATGCATTGATCGACGCCGTGCGCCGCGCCGCGCGGCAGGAGCAGTTCCTGGAAGTGGTGTCGGCAGAGGAGGCGACGCAGCGCTTCCGCACGCACATCGACCTGTCGCCGCGTGGTTTCGAATCCGTATCGCTGGCGGCTTCGCTCGGTCGCGTGCTCGCGCACGATGTTGGCGCACCGATCGACGTGCCGCCGTTCGACCGGTCCGGCGTCGACGGTTTCGCCGTGCGCGCCGCCGATACAACAGGCGCAAGCGACCACGCACCTCGTCGGCTGACACTCAATCGCGAAGTCATCGCCTGCGGACATGCGCCGCAGATCGAAGTTGCGCCTGGTACTGCCACCGCGCTGGCGACTGGCGGCGTCATTCCGCGTGGCGCGGATGCGGTGGTAATGATCGAGCACACCGATCTGCTCGACGATGCGCAGTCGCCCGCGATCGAAGTCCGACGCGCCGCCGCGCCAGGGCAATTCATCGCCTATACCGGCTCCGACATCGCGCGCGGCGAAACGCTGCTGCGCAAGGGCACGCTGATCGGATCGCGCGAGATCGGCATGCTAGCCGCCTGCGGCATTGCGCAGGTCGATGTGGTCCGGCGTCCGAAGGTTGCCGTACTCTCGACCGGGGACGAACTGGTGCCGGTCGGCGAAACATTGCGGCCCGCCGGCATTTACGACTCGAATGGCGCTATCGTCGCGGCTGCGGTGACGGAGGCGGGCGGCGAGCCGGTGGCCTATGGCGCATTCCCGGACGATGAGGCGGCGCTCGCCACCGCGATGCGCAAGGCGCTGACCGAGTGCGACATGCTGGTTCTGTCCGGCGGTACCTCCAAAGGTGCGGGCGACTTGTCGCATCGCATCGTGTCGGAGCTGGGCCAGCCTGGCATTCTCGTCCATGGCGTTGCGTTGAAGCCCGGAAAGCCGCTCTGCCTCGCGGTCGCGGACGGAAAGCCGGTGATCGTGCTGCCCGGATTCCCGACCTCGGCCATCTTCACCTTCCATGCTTTTGTCGCGCCGGTGATCCGCGCGTTGGCGGGACTGCCCGCCGAGGATGCGCGCAAGGTCAGCGCACGCATTCCGATGCGGGTGCCCTCCGAACTCGGCCGCAAGGAGTTTGCGCTGGTTGCGCTGGTGAAGGGAGAGGAGGGCATGATTGCGTTTCCTTCCCCGAAGGGCTCGGGCTCGGTGACGGCATTCTCGCAGGCGGACGGGTTCGTCGAAATCGATGCGCTGGCGAATGCGCTCGATGCCGAAACTGTAGCCGACGTGACCTTGATCGGCGCAACATTGCGCGCGCCCGATCTCGTGATCATGGGCAGTCACGACGTGGCGCTGGATGTCGTGGTTGGCGCGCTGGCCGATCGCGGCTTCAGCGCGCGGGTGATCGCTGTCGGAAGCCTCGGCGGTGTCGCCGCCGCGCGCCGTGGCGAGTGCGATCTCGCGCCGGTGCATCTGATTGATCCGCAGAGCGGACGCTACAACACGCACCTGCTCGAACAGGGCCTGTCGCTCTTCAAGGGCTGGCAGCGGTCGCAGGGTTTCCTGTATCGAACCGGCGATCCCCGCTTCGAAGGCAAGAGCGCGGACGAGGCCATTGCCAGAGCGCTCGCCGATCCGTCCTGCCTGATGGTCAATCGCAACGCCGGTTCCGGAACCCGCGTGCTCCTTGATCAAAAGCTGAAAGGCACACGGCCTCCCGGCTACGCCAATCAGCCAAAATCGCACAACGCCGTCGCCGCAGCGATTGCGCAGGGGCGCGCCGATTGGGGCTTCGCCATCGAGCCGGTCGCGCGCCTGTACGGACTTGGATTTCTGCCGGTCGCGCCGGAGGAGTATGACTTCATCATGGTCGAAAGCCGTCGCGAACGGCCGGGTATCCGGGCGTTTCGAGAGGTGCTGCGCGACGAAGCGACACGGAACCGCATCCGGGCGCTGGGCATGCGGCCCGCGGATGACTAACTTGAGCGGGTCGCCCGCCGGGACTGTCTGATGCTCGTTCGCGCTTGCCTCTTCGCTCTGGCCGCAATCCTGATCTGTCAGCCCGCGTTCGCGCAGATGCGCGGACATGGCGGGCCGGTGCGCGCGGTCGCGGTCGCGCCCGATGGTGCGAGCGCCATCTCCGGCAGCTTCGACACCTCTGCAATCCGCTGGTCGCTGCCGCGCAGTGCGGCCGATCAGGTGCTGCGCTTCCATGAAAGCGCGGTGAATGCGGTTGCATTCCTGAAGGATGGTCGCGCGGTCACCGGTGGCGAGGATGGACGCATCGCGATCTGGAAACCCGGCGTGCCGCTGCCCGAACGTATGTTCGAGGGCCATACCGCGCCAATCGTTGCGCTCGCCGTTTCGCCGGATGGCAACACGATCGCGTCGGCATCCTGGGATCGCACCATCCGGCTGTGGCCGGTCGGGGGCGGTTCGCCGCGCGTGATCGAGGGGCATTCGCAGAATGTGAATGGCGTGGCCTTCACCGCGGACGGCCAGACGCTGGTGAGCGCCGGCTATGACGCGACGGTGCGGATCTGGCCGCTCGCCGGAACCGCTGCGCCGGTCATCGCCACGCTCCCGACCCCGCTCAATGCCGTTTCGGTTGCGCCGGACGGCGAGGTCGTGGCGTCGGGCGCCAACGGTCATCTCTATTTCGTTTCGATGAAGGGAGAGACGATTGGCGAAGTCAAGGTCACCGAAACGCCGGTCATCTCGCTTGCGCTATCGCCGGACGGTGCGCGGATCGCCGCCGCCGGCATCCGCGGATCGGTATCGATCATCGACCGCAAGACGCGCGCGATAGAGCGCACGCTGGTCGGCCCGGGCTTGCCGGTGTGGTCGGTGGCGTTCTTTCCGGACGGCAAGACGCTGCTCACCGGCGGCACCGACCGCATGGTGCGGCGCTGGGATGCGAGCAGCGGCGAGCATGTTGGCGCCGTTCCGCTCAATGACGTGAGCGATCCGCTCGCGGCCTATGCCGGCGACCGCGGCGCCGAGATCTATCGCGCCTGCATCGCCTGCCACACATTGTCGTCAGACGATGGCCCGCGCGCGGGACCGACGCTTGCGGGGATATTCGGCCGCAAGATCGCGTCGCTGCCCGGATACGATTTCTCGGACGCGCTGAAGAAAATGGACATCGTGTGGACGCCGGAGACGGTGTCGAAGCTGTTCGAGATCGGCCCGAATGCCTACACACCGGGGACGAAGATGCCGGAGCAGACCATCGGCTCGGCGGATGACCGCCACGCACTGATGGAATTTCTCAAGAAAGCGACGTCGGGGAAGTGATGCTTCTCCTTACCTCCCCCCTGAAAGGGGGAGGTCGATTGCCGGCGCGAAGCGCAGGCAATCGGGTGGGGGTCATCTCTTGAGCAACCAGACCCCACCCCAACCCTCCCCCTTGCAGGGGGGTGGGCGCGCACCGTGCAAGTTGAGACGGTTTACCCCCGCCCCTTCTCCTGCGCCTCGCGCAGATAATCCTCGGCGGTGCGAGGCTTGGGCCGCTCGGGAATGCCGCCGCCGTAAGGATCGAAAGCCTGTTCGGTGACTGCGACCACGCGGCAATCCTCGCACATCTTCAGTACATTGAGCCGCTCGGCATTGCCCTTGAACATCCAGTGCTTGCCTTCGAGCTTGGCGGTGACGCGCTCGATCGTGCTTTTGACGCCGAACGGCTTGCCGCAGCTGATGCACTCGAACGGATCTTCCTGCTTCATGATCCGCGGCGCGGCGGTGGCGGCGCGGAAGTCGAGCTGCGGCGTCAGCGTGATCACCTTTTCAGGGCAGGTCGCCGCGCACAGCCCGCATTGCACGCAGGCATCCTCGGTGAATTTCAGCATCGGCCGGTCGGGGTCCGCCGATACGGCCCCGGTCGGACAGGCCGACACGCAGGCGAGACACAGCGTGCAACCTTCCGCATTCACCGCGATCGCACCGAACGGCGCGCCTTGCGGCAGCGCGATCACGTCGACCGGCTGCGGGGCGACCCGATGCAGTTCGCGCAGCGCCAAACGCTGCACGTCGCGCTTGCCACCGGCCGGCTGGAAACTGGCATGCGCCGCGCGCGGCTGGCCCGGATCGATTGCACGCAAGGCCTCGCCGAGAGCGTCGGGGTCGTCGGTCTCGATAGTGGCGACGCGGCCTGTGCCATATCCGAGTCCCGCGAGGATTGGATCGGCCAGCGCAGTGGTGCGCTGCAGGCCGGTCACGTCGTGCCGCGGACGTGCGCGCAGCAGAAAGCCGACGCCCGCCGCGCCATAGGCGAAGGCGGCCGCAATCGCTTCCAGCCCCACCTGGGTGATTTCGTTGACCGCAAGCGGGATGGCATTCGCGGGCAGGCCATCGCCATGCCGCGCCAATGCGTCGATCAGCTCGGTGCCATGCTCGTCATCGTGAAGCAGCACGATCGCGTTGCGGCCGCCGGCTTCACGATAGGTGGTCAGCAATGCACGCAGCTTGCGCATCAGCACGTCGGCTGGCGGCAATCCGTAGCTCGCGGCGCCGGTCGGGCACACCGCTGCGCATTGTCCGCAGCCGGCGCAGATCTCCGCCGAGATCGCGACATGATCGCCCGCCGGCACGATCGCACCCGTCGGGCAGAGATCGAGGCAGCGCCGGCAGCCGACGATGCGCGACCGCGAATGCGCGCAGAGGTCGGAATCGTAGGTGACATAGCTCGGCTTGGCGAAGGTGCCGGTCAGATCGCGCGCCTTTATCACCGCGCGCAGCATGGCGGCCGGATCGCCCGGATCGGCGCGCAGATAACCGTCACGCAAATCCGCCGCGGGAAACAGCGAAGCGCCGCCGGACAGATCCAGCACGATGTCGCATTTCGACACAGCTCCGTTGCGCCCTGCGCCGAATGTCAGCGCATCGCGCGACGAGGGCGCCGGCTGCGGACAATGCGCAGCGGTGTGCCCGACCGGCGCCGCGAGCTACGGATTGCCGCCAGC
>JAEZBA010000296.1 GCA_023430245.1 Pseudomonadota bacterium | reverse complement strand
CCGTCGGCGAAGCCGCCGGCTTCTACAAGATCGGACTACACGACATCGCGGTCGTGCATGACGAACTCGATCTCGCGCCCGGCAAGCTGCGGATCAAGCGCGGTGGCGGCGTTGCCGGCCATAATGGCCTGCGCTCGATCTCCGCTCATGTCGGCAACGACTACAAGCGGGTGCGCATCGGCATCGGGCATCCGGGTGACAAGAATATCGTGCATTCCTACGTGCTGTCGGCTTTTGCCAAGGCCGAGCGCACCGGCTGGGTCGAGACGCTGATCGATGCCGTGGCGGAGCATGCACCGCTGCTGGCGCGCGGCGACGATGCGAGCTTGCAGAACAAGGTGCATCTCGCGCTTGAGGCAAAGGGCTTTGACGACGCGTAGCCGTGCAACGCCTTGACTGGCGAACGGCTCAAACTGGACGAACTGGATCATTCTCATGGGCTTTAAATGCGGCATCGTCGGACTGCCGAATGTCGGCAAATCGACGCTCTTCAACGCGCTGACGGAAACTGCGGCCGCGCAGGCGGCGAATTATCCGTTCTGCACGATCGAGCCGAATGTCGGCGAGGTCGCGGTGCCCGATCCGCGGCTCGACAAGCTCGCGGCCATCGCAAAATCCGCCCAGACGATCCCGACCCGCCTCACCTTCGTAGACATTGCCGGGCTGGTGCGCGGCGCGTCCAAGGGTGAAGGCCTTGGCAACCAGTTCCTCGCCAATATCCGCGAAGTCGATGCGATCGCCCATGTGGTGCGCTGCTTCGAGGATTCCGACGTCACCCATGTCGAGGGCAAGATCGATCCGATCGCCGATATCGAGACCATCGAAACCGAATTGATGCTGGCCGATCTTGACAGCCTCGAGCGGCGCGTCGACGGGCTGGAAAAGAAAGCCCGAGGCAACGACCGCGAGGCCAAGGAAACACTCGATCTGGTCCAGCGCGCGCTGACGCTGCTGCGCGAGGGCAAGCCGGCGCGCATGATCGAGCGCAAGCCCGAGGAAGAAAAGACCTTCGCCATGCTCGGCCTGCTCACCGCAAAGCCCGTGCTCTATGTCTGCAATGTCGAGGAAGGCGCCGCCGCGACCGGCAACGATTATTCGGCCAAGGTCGAGGCGCGCGCCAAGGCGGAAGGCGCGGTCGCGGTGGTGATATCAGCCAAGATCGAGTCCGAGATCGCGGTGCTGTCGCGTGAAGAGCGCGCCGAGTATCTCGACGCCGTCGGCCTGAATGAGGCCGGTCTCGACCGGCTGATTCGCGCCGGCTATTCGCTGCTCGATCTGGTGACCTATTTCACCGTCGGTCCGAAAGAGGCACGGGCCTGGACCATTCCGCGCGGCACCAAGGCGCCGCAGGCAGCGGGCGTGATCCACACCGATTTCGAACGCGGCTTCATCCGCTCGGAAACCATCGCCTATGACGATTACATCGCGCTGTCGGGTGAGGCGGGCGCCCGCGATGCCGGCAAGCTCAGGCTGGAAGGCAAGGACTACATCGTCGCCGACGGTGACGTGCTGCATTTCCGATTTGCGACCTAGAAAAACGAAAAAACTTCAGGCCCGCCTCTGCCGGGCCTGGCGCGGCGGCGCCGGGTGATCGATTTCAACGCCGCGGTCGCGGATCACGCCGAGATTTTCGTTGATCCGGAAAACCACCATCACCAGTTCGCAGAGGATGCGAACGAAGATGATCCCGGTCAGAATGAAGATCATCGACGCGACCAGCAGCAGCAGACCGGCTACCAGATTGATCGCCATCATTCCCAGCGCGGTCAGGATCAGCGAGAGACCGGCAAGCACGGTCATCGACAGGCAAAGCCAGTAGAACACGCGAATGATCGACGGCGTGATGAACCGGTCCCATTGCAGCAATTCGGCAAGATGCGTCATGGTACACTCTCGGTGCTGACCCGGCGCCGCGCCGCAGGCTGGCCCAGCGCCACTCCGCCGTCAACCGACAGGGACGTGCCGAACTGACGCGACGAACCGGGCGTTGCGACACGCGCGCTCCGCGCGCAACAATTGACGACGCTGGCCCCGGCCGCTACCCAATTGGATCCGTCGAACCGGTGAAACCGCCCTTGTCCATGCTGTATTTTGAAGACTTCCAGCCCGGTCATACGGCCGAATACGGTCCGCGCCTGGTGACGCGCGAGGAAATCATCGCGTTCGCTGCGCAATACGATCCGCAACCGATGCATCTCGACGAGACGGCTGGTCAAAAGTCGCTCCTGGGCGGTCTGGGGGCGTCGGGCTGGCATGGCTGCGGGATCATGATGCGCATGATCTGCGACGGTTTCATGTTGAACTCGGCCTCCATGGGAGCGGGTGGCGTCGAGGAGGTCCAGTGGACGCGGCCGATCCGGCCGGGCGACCGCCTCACCCTTCGCCTCACCGTGCTCGATGCGCGCGCCTCGAAAAGCCGGCCGGAAATGGGGATCGTTCGCATCCGCTATGAAATGCTCAACGCCCATGGCGAATGCGTCATGATCATGGTGACGCCCGCAATGTTCGGCCGGCGCAATCCGGGAGCGCCGTCATGATGCGCTTTTACGACGATCTCCGCGTCGGCGACCGCGTCGAACTGGGTTCGCATCTGTTCACCGCCGATGACATCAAGGCCTTCGCGCGGCAATTCGATCCGCAGGCCTTCCATGTTGATGAAGAGCAAGGCGCCCGGTCGCATTTCGGCGCGCTGGTCGCCTCCGGCTGGCATACGGCGTCGATATGGATGCGCAAGCTCGTCGATCATCGCAAGCGCGAGGCCGAAGCGATGCAGGCGCGTGGCGAACGGATACCCCAGGTCGGGCCGTCGCCCGGATTTCGTGACCTGCGGTGGTACAGGCCGGTCTTTGTAGGCGACACGG
Source organism: Pseudomonadota bacterium (assembly GCA_023430245.1). Lineage (GTDB taxonomy): Bacteria > Pseudomonadota > Alphaproteobacteria > Rhizobiales > Xanthobacteraceae > Pseudorhodoplanes. Next base: position 1,144 of record JAEZBA010000296.1, on the reverse strand, counting down.
TTTCTTATTCCGTCGAGGTGATCGAGATGCGCGTGTCGCAATCGCGGCCGGATCGCGGCATCGTCAACATGCTTGGCATCGGCGAAAATCAGAATGGCGTTCGCGTGATCTCGTTCGAGAGCGCGACCTTCGTCGAGAGGCGCGATTCCACAACGCCATGACGGTTGCCGCCGATAGCGGCGGCGTGACACCCCGCGACGAGCGCCGCACGATGTCGGTCGCGTCCGGCGCACACGCTCTGCATGACGGCTACACTGACCTGATCTACGTCATGCTGCCGGTCTGGCAGGCGGAATTCGGACTAAGCTATGCCGCCGCCGGCGCCCTGCGCGGCCTGTTCGCAGGCGCCATGGCGGGTCTGCAAATTCCCGCCGGGCATCTCTCGGAACGTTACGGTGCGGCTCTGTTGCTGGCCGGCGGCACCGCCCTGACCGGTCTCGGCTATTGCCTCGCCGGCCTGAGCGGCAGCTTTGCCATGCTGCTGGTGGCGCTGCTGATCGGCGGCATCGGCTCCAGCACCCAGCATCCGGTCGCCTCGGCTTTGGTGGCGCGGGCGTTTTCCGGATCGCGCTCGCTGAAGGCGCTGGGCGGCTATAATTTCGCCGGCGATATCGGCAAGATGACGGTTCCGGCGCTGGCGGCGCTGCTGATGACGGTCATGCCCTGGCGGCCGAGCCTGATCGCATTGGGAGCCGCCGGCTTTGCCGCCGCGGTCCTGATCCTGCTGCTGACGCCACGTTTTGCTCCGGCGCCGGTCGCGGCAAGCACGGACGACGATCGAGCGACGAGGCCGCTGCCGCCCGCAAGACGCTACGCCTTCCCGACGCTGCTCGCGATCGGCGTGATCGATTCCGCCACCCGCATGGGCTTCCTCACCTTCCTGCCCTTCATCCTCACCGCCAAGGGCGCGAGCTTGCCTCTGATCGGCATGGCGCTCACGCTGGTGTTCGCGGGCGGCGCAGTCGGAAAGCTGGTCTGTGCCTTCATCGGCGCGCGGATCGGGATCATCAACACGGTGTTTCTCACCGAAGTCATGACGCTGACTCAGATCGCGGCGATCCTTCCACTGCCGCTGGAGGCGATGCTGATCGTGCTGCCCATTCTCGGTATCGCGCTGAACGGCACCTCGTCGGTACTTTATGGC